>JASJGT010000074.1:0-5321 GCA_033791405.1 Desulfuromusa sp. | reverse complement strand
AATGACTGGAAACCACAGCGCCGCAACTCGGTGGCCGCCATCTCGGCCCTAATTCCCGTTGAACAGTGGGTATAGATCCTTTTATTTTTAGGCAGTAAATGCATTTTGGCAGATAAATCCTCCAAGGGGATGCTATAGGCCCCTTCTATCATACCGGAAGTGGTTTCCACAGAGGTGCGAACATCCAAAATAATTGTGTTATCAGCCTGTTCCGATACTGCTTTCAAAAAATCTTTTTTTAGAACTTCATGTTTGCCGGGAACCCGTTGCCAATGAATAGCTTTCTTCAACGAACCTTTTTCAACCGCACCACCGGAGGCCACCCACCCCTGAAAACCTCCAGCAACCACGGACACCTTTTTGTAACCCATCTCCCTGAATTCATCCAAGGCATTGAGCATCTTCCCATGCTCATCACCGTAAAACACCAATGGTGCTTTTTCTGGAAGATCATCCAAATAATCGACCAAATCATCATAAGGAATGGAAACGGCTCCGGGAATATGTCCGGCAACTGATCTTTCCTCGGACCGGAGATCGATTAGAATGGGTTCTTCAGACAAGAGGAACTCACGGGAGGCATAAACCGGGAAACCCGCTTTCACCCAGGCTGGCACACCTTCCAGATAAACACGGACATTAAGATACCCCATCTGTTTGGCCAGATTGGCAGAAATAGTCGAAACACCGCACGTCGGGCCACTGCAATAAAAAATCAGCAATGCATTTTTATCTACCGGAAGTGCTTTTTCATTTTTCTCCTTTAGCATTGAGAGAGGAACAAAAATCGCTCCCGGTAAAGAAGCTTGGTGGTAATAACCAGCAGTCCGAGAGTCGATAAGCACCATCTTTTGCGGGTCCTGCACCAAAGCCCACAACTCCGGCGTGCTGATAGCCGTCACTCCGACCGGAAGCTTGGCATAATCGGGTTTTATAAAGGTGGCAAAGGTCTCTTTTCCACGTTTTTCGACATTTATGACCACCGAGTTCCCTATCCTCAAGTGATCCACGCCCAGGGTTTTATCATCGAACCTGAGGAGAACCGTTTGCAGATCTCCCCCGCTTCCGACCTCCAGAGAAATGCCCTGGGCTTTTCGCGAGCGTCCCTTCACTTCCCCTATATAGACCGAACCTTCTTTCGAAATAACTCCCGACTCATTAGGAGCTCCATTCTGCCTTTTCGCACACCCAGCCCCCAACACCAACATAAGACAAAGAAAGACTAAGAATATTCTGCTATTCATCACAAACCTCCTCAATGTGGTCATCTCGATTTTTTTGAATTTAAAATATATTTTGAAAACCATGACTTAAAATAGGCCCAGCCATCCCCCATCGGCCGCTCATCTGCCTCCTTTTGGTGCTCTTCAGCCAAGCAAAATGAGCTAAGGACAAGCCATGGTAAATTAAAACCTACTTATTCACAATGATTTTGATGGTGCCCTGTGGCGGAAACGAAAGGAGAAGAAGACGTTGCCGATCGAGCTGCATCTAGGAGGGAGTAGTACGAATTTTAACCTGTAGATAACTGCAGGTTAAAAGCATTCTCAAATCACTAATTCCCCTTGTTAGTAGCGATGCCTGAGAACGAGCCCTCCACCCCCGATAAAGACTTACTGCTTTCAAAAAATAGCCAAATCGCACCTAAAGTTGACTTCAAAAGTGAAGCCCTGACCGTTGATGCATAGTTTGGAATAAAGCGCAGCCTAGCAGCGCGCTGGGAAGCGAGTGCGAAGCCGAACGGATCTGATTGGTTTGGGACCAAGATGTCGGAGGTTCGAATCCTCTCGTTCCGACCATACTTAGAAAGGGCTCAGTCATTAAGTTGGCTGAGCCCTTTTTTTGTCTCCGGTGCGTGTCCGGTCCAGATGGTGTGTTGAAATGTCTCAGGGGAAGCCCTTCCTGACGTCCCCTTTGTCCCGCCTAAAAAGTTGCTAGTTCATCAAAAGTTCTAGTTGTTGTGTGTCAAGAACCTTGCTGGTTTCATAGATGCACCGGAGATGAACCATAGTTGCTTCAGCTTTCAGCTTAGCGATTGTCTGAACAAGCGAACTGAGCTCTTCAGGTGTTTGCTTGGCAAAGATTCCTTCTGCTACCTGTTCCTCTAGTGGTGTAATTTTCTTGGCAAGTGTTTGAACCCCTGCAATCGTCTCTTTCCTGACCACGAGTAATTTGTCTTTTTGTTCTGTTGAGAGATTCAGTTTTGGGTTATCCCACTGTTTCATTAGCAGTTTTGTCAAATGTGGCATTTTCCCTGTAATCAAAAAAGGAGGAGTCTTTTTCGACATCCCTTTTTCAGCGGAAGAGTTGTCCCCTTGAGCCATCAGGTTGGTTGCTGAGAATGAAAAAGCCATAGCCAAAATGGTGACAAACACAGTAACAATTTTTCTCATTTCTAAATCCTCTCAGATTTTTTCCCGTTTCGTTTGAATAGCGATGTCCAGATATCAGGGTAGAACATTACGATATTAGCACACAAGGCTACGGCTAAAGAGATATCAGCCTCGTGTAAATCAACACAACCAACTTAAATGCAGCTCATTCCGACTTTCGGGGTGGCATTTTTTATGTCAGGAGAAAATACATGATCATTTTTAAATCAATGCAAAACCTGAAGCAGCTATCTCCAATTGATCCTGCCTACGCAGTGGTTCGTGAACGCATTTCTGTTCTGCCTGGATATATTATTTTGATCGAGAAAAAGGACATACAAAAACCGTTTGATCTGCCTGAGCTAAAAGGATGTCTGGAGGATTTTCACTGGGATGGAGTTTCAAAAGAGTACGGATATTTCCATGCCGTCTATCTAACTAACAATGAGTTTGCTCTGGAATTCATCATATCGGACAGGCCATGGCTACCTGCTGACCTCAGAAAACACCTCAATGCCCATTCGCATTAACTACCATCTTATAAGAAAAGGAGAAAAACCATGCCCTGAATAGGGGTCAGCGCCACTTTGTGTCGGTTCGTTGTCATTGTGTGTGCTTTAAAGAGCTGGCGAGCGAGCAGAGACAAACTCTGGACAGCTATTTTTGCTAGAGGTTAAATCTCCTAAAAGTCAGACGTTGTGACAGGTGAAAATCGCTCGAACAAAGCAAATGGTAATTTTTCAAATGTAACTACAGTTGAAGATCCTCTCTGAATAGATCAATAATCTATTTCCAAAAAATTTTTGATTTTTGAACGGTTCGCGATAAGCAACGGTGAGAAGGTTCAACTTACCACCTCATTTTTTTCCGAAAGAACCCAGCCATTTTCCGTCCACTTAATTAAATTACTATGTTTTTTGACCAAACTTCAAGTTCACTCAAGGCTGTAGATTGACCCAAATATTTGTCTTCAAATGTTAAAGTGAGTTTCTGTATTTCTGTAAGCAACATACAGGGCGACCATGATTCGAATTCGATATTTGACACAGATGACAGATCTGAAACATGGCCCCACATGTGTTGTAAAGCATTGATCAGGCCACCCAACAACGGTTGAATTCTCAATTGAGCCGTAAGTATCATTGCTAACTCAGAAAAATCTTGATTTGGTTTCATGTCTGAAACTTCTCGACCGATTTTTTTATATAGATTGACGTTCCTTGCAAGGATTGAATACTTATGTTGGCTCCATAACTGTTGAGCACTTTTCGGTAATGGTATACGGCCTTGCTCTTTTGTTAAGTATTTTGTCTCCAGCAATCGAAATTGCATGAAAGGTTCGTCGATAAAGGTGGTAGGCCACTGGCCGGTATTGCCATCAATAATGACAGGAGTCTTATCTTTGTAGCCTCTTAGAGTCATCTCTGATGAGAGAAGGAGATGTCGTTGTTTCAAAGCCCATTGATAACCGACCCAGCGAACTGTTTCGGGATGACTTGAATAGCCTTTTTTATTGTTCTCAATTATTGAGGCAATTCCATGGAGTTCGCGATGCTCACCAAGGAGGCTCTGGCGATTCAAATAACCAGGATTTATGTCCCATATACGCATTTATTTCCTTAAATAGAATAAGTTACTCGGTGGTCTATTTCACACATTACAAAATGCCACACTACAGTTTTGTTTATCAAATAAACATTTTTAGTAGTTGCTTAGTTCGATAGCCAAAGATGTTATCGAGCATATTTTTAACCCAGAATTGATTGACCAAGCGGCCTAAAATACCGAAAGGTAGTTGATAGCTGACTCGGTCGATCATCCGGGTTTGTTCTTCGCCGACCGGTTCGAGCAATTGCTGATGGTACCAGAGCCGGTAGGGTCCGAGCCGCTGTTCGTCGACAAAATACTCCCCTTCACGGATATGTTTGATTTCTGTTAACCAGCGCCAGTTTCCGAACAGGGGAATTCCGATGTGATACTCAATCATCAAGCCGTTGTACATCCCCTCCGGCAATTCACTTATAATTTGAAATTTCAGTTCCGGTGGCGTTAAGTCGTTGAGGTTGGCCGGTGTCGCCATGAACTTCCAGAGTGTTTGCTGGCTGACATTGAGGACAACCTCTCGTTTAAGAAAATGCATACTGCTGCTCCTCGGTATAAAACTAGACTATTTAGGTCGTGTTTGCCTTGTGTTCAACTGGTTAATCAGGTTTTCACCGGTTCATTGTTGAGCGACAAAGATAAGCCTATCTGTTGCGAAACCAAGCCCCTTAGCCATCTCAACCAAGCGACGGGTAGTTGCTGTATCGAGACTCCGGGTGCGTGACAATAGCCACAAGTAATCACGATCCGGACCAGAGACCAGCGCGTAGGAATAGTTCTGTTGATCCAACTCGAACACGTGATAACCCGCATAAAATGGCCAGAAAAAGCTCACTTTCAAGCTGCCTTGCTGTGGCGATCCGAGCGAATAGGCACGCCCAGTTGCTTCTTTCCACTCACCAGTTGCGCTATCGTAGCCTCGGTTAATCACATCAATTCCACCGTCTCGCCGCATGCCATACTGTGCAGAAACTTGGTTTAGCCCTCGTTCAAAACGATGATCAAGTCGGGCGATTTCGTACCAGGTGCCGAGGTAACGCTCAATATCAAAATTCTTGACTGGCGTTATTCCCCGCGGCACAGATGTGCATCCGGCAAGCAATAATAGGCTGGAGAATAAAATTGATACTTTCATCTATGCCTCTTTCATGCAGCAGCAGCTGCAAAAATGGTTCAACTGAGCCAACGGCCAATCAGGTAACTGCCTGAGGCGACAAAAGCACAAAGCAGGGTACCCCTCCTGATCCGATAACTGCCGCTTTCATTTTTAACTCTCGTATTTTATCCGTTCTAGGCACTCTGCCCGAACGGCTTCTAATCCAGCAATTTATGCTTCCTGCTTGGTGT
>JASJGT010000073.1:0-26707 GCA_033791405.1 Desulfuromusa sp. | reverse complement strand
GACCTCGAGTCCGACGAGCAGGAAGAAGACTGCCATTAATCCATCGTTGATCCACAGCAGTAATGGTTTGGCCACGACCAGTGCTCCAATATGCACGGCCACATGTGTTTCTAAAAAAGCTCCGTAAAGGGAAGACAAGGGGGTGTTGGCGCAGATCAATGCCAGAACCATGGAGCCGATCAACAAAAGTCCACTGGAAGATTCGAGCTTTAGAAAATCACGGATTGTTTGAATAGGCATATTTTTTCTCGATAGAAAAGGTAAGATTTGTTGCTAAAATTACGCAGCTAACTGTGATTTAATTTTACCAATAATCTGCTCAATCTCGTAATGGTTGGTAAAAGCCCGTAGACTAAGATAGATCTACGGGCTTTGTTGGTTAATTTGACAATCGACATTGTCTATTCTGCTGTGTCTACTGATTTATAAGGCACCAACAGAATCTGGATGCGCCGATTTAGAGCACGGCCTTCTGCCTCTTCATTGCTGGTAACCGGCTGGTATTCACTATATCCAGCTGCTATCATACGCCCTCCAAACAAGCCAACTTTATCCTGTAGGAAATGGACAACACTGGTGGCTCGAGCTGTTGACAACTCCCAGTTGGAAGGATACCGTTCTTTCAACCGCTCACTGATCTGGACATTGTCAGTATGACCGGCAATTTGTAATGCTTTATCGGGAAATTTGCTCAATACATCCCCCAGGCTTTTGAGAACCTTCTGTCCTTCTTTTTTGATGACCGTTTTACCGGAATCAAAAAGAATTTTGTTGAGCAGGTTGACCGATAGCTGTCCCTCAAGGTTTGAAATCGTTAGTTCACCACGCTTTATCTCTTCTTCCAGGGCACCGACCAGCTGATTATAGGTGTTTTTCACTTTTGCCAGCCGCGCTTCACGAGCTATTTTTTCTTTTTCCAAGGCCTGATTCAAGTCTTCGACTGTCGCCAGTAAACGATCATTTGTTTGCTGCATGTCTTCCAACTGTTGCTGATGCAGGGTCAGATTTCCTTCCTGACGTTCCTGATTGGCATGTGCTGCCAAAAGATCACGTTGGAGCTTGGAGTTTTGTTGCAGAGCATCAACCAGGCGGTTGTTGAGATTGGATAAATCATCCTGTAACTCCTTTTTGTCCTGACGTAAGTCCGCAGTAGTGGCCGATAGCTTGGCTACATCGCGAGACAGTAAATCTGCTTCGTTTACTTTTTGCTGAAAGGTGTTTTTGCTGACGCAGGCTCCCAATATTAAAGGCAGCCCAAGCAGTAGAATAACGAATAGTCTTTTCATTTGTCGCTCCTTTTTAAAATAGTCACTTTGACCTTTTCATGAAAGAGATATTTTTACCACAAGTCGTGGAAATGTAAAGGGGATTTCCACATCAGAGCAGTGTTTTCGGTTGCGGGAGCAATAAGCGTTATGCTATAAATCATGCTCTTTCCTCCCAATTATACCAATATATTTACAGGTTTTATACCCTGTCTGGAGTTTTAACCGATGCAGTTTGAAATCGAGCGGATTATTCGCATGGCGTTAGAAGAAGATATCGGTCTTGGTGATGTGACAACTGAGGTTACGGTTACACGGGATACGGTTGCTCGTGCTGAGTTGGTTGCCAAGGAGGATTTTACTCTTGCAGGTCTTGATGTTGCGGCGGAGGTTTTTCATATCCTTGACCCCGATACCCGGTTTGAAAAAATTCTTGCTGATGGTCGTTCTGTCCGTAAGGGAGAAGTGCTTGCCTGGCTGAAAGGGAAAGCTTCTATCCTGTTACAGGGGGAGCGGGTCGCTTTGAATCTGTTGCAGCGGATGAGTGGAATTGCCACTTTGACAGCCAGATATGTTGCTGAAGTGGAAGGAACTGCTGCCAGTATTGTCGATACGCGCAAAACTGTTCCCGGATTACGTGCTCTGGATAAGTACTCTGTGCGGATGGGGGGGGGACGAAACCACCGAATCGGTCTGTTCGACGGGGTTCTCATCAAAGAAAATCATATTGCTGCAGCCGGCGGGATCTCTGCAGCGATTGAAAGGGCAAAGCAGCAAATTCCCCATACGCTCAAGATTGAAATAGAAACGTGCAATTTGGCTGAAGTTGAAGAGGCATTGCAAGCTGGTGCTGATATCATCATGCTCGACAATATGAGTCTGGAAGAGATGCGTCAGGGGGTTGATCTGATCGCTGGAAAGGCGCAGGTTGAAGCTTCTGGTGGAGTTAATTTGGAACGGGTTCGTGCAATTGCTGAAACTGGTGTCGATATTATTTCTGTTGGTGCTTTAACCCATTCAGTTACAGCTGCAGATATTTCGATGTTGTTTAATTAATTGGAGATCCATTGACCTCTCGTGACAAAATCATCACTTTGTTTCGTACTAGTCCCGATCAATATCTATCGGGGCAGGAGATCAGTCGTGCGCTGAATATTTCCAGGGCGGCGGTGTGGAAACAGGTTGAGGTGTTACGTGGGTTAGGTTTTGAAATCGAAGCTAAACATTCTCTTGGATATCGATTGTTAGCTGCACCCGATTTGTTACTCGCTTCCGAAATTGAAAGAGGACTAAATTGTCAGTTGATTGGCCGATCAGTTATTTCTCTTCCGGAAACAGATTCAACCAATGCGCAGGCACGCCGACTGGCTGAAGAAGGGGCGATTGAAGGTACGGTGGTTGTTGCCGACCAACAAAGCGCCGGTCGAGGTCGTCGTGGTCGGCGCTGGGAATCTCCTCACGGAGTTAATCTTTACTGTTCCATACTGTTGCGTCCCCAAATCCCTGTTCAGCAGGCTCCCCAATTAACTTTTCTGACCGCTGTTGCCGTTGCCGAAACCCTGCAAGAACTTTGTCAGTGTTCTCCAGAAGTTAAGTGGCCAAATGATATTCTGATCGATGGTGCCAAAATTTCTGGATTGCTCAATGAAATGAATGCCGAGACAGAGCAGATTCATTTTGTTATTCTCGGCGTTGGTGTTAATCTCAATATGACCGAGAGTCAGTTTCCTGATGTGCTTAACTACCCTGCGACTTCCGCTTTTTTGGAAACGGGACAACCGATTGACCGGTTGAAATTCCTCCGGTTTTTTTTACAGCGACTGGATTTATATTACACCGAATTTTTGCAGGAGGGGTTTACCCCGATAAGACGCCGCTGGGAAACTCTCTGTAATATGATAAATAGGCAAGTTGAGGTCAATCAGAGCCGTGGAACCGTTGTCGGTCTCGATGCTGATGGAGCGTTACGACTGCAACTGGACAATGGACAGATTGAGAGAATTCTGGCTGGGGATGTTATCCCGATCAAAAGTATGAAGCGGGAGTAAAGTCATATCATGTTGTTGGTTATTGATGTTGGAAACAGCAATACTGTCCTGGGAATTTTTGACCGACAGAGTTTGAAAAAAGACTGGCGGATCGGAACCGATAAAGACCGAACCGTTGATGAATATGCGATGTTATTCAACAATCTGTTTCAGTTGTCAGGATTGCAATTTTCTGATCTGGATGATGTGATTGTCTCGAGTGTTGTTCCACCGATGCTCGATACCCTTGAAGGTCTCTGCCTGCAGTATTTTAAGTTAAAACCCTATGTTGTCGGCCCAGGGATAAAGACAGGTATGCCGATTCAGTATGATAATCCGCGTGAAGTTGGTGCTGACCGAATTGTCAATGCGATTGCTGCTTACGAAAAATCTCAATGTGGTTTGATCGTGGTTGATTTTGGTACGGCGACAACGTTTGATGTCATTTCCCCGGATGGCAGTTATCAGGGTGGAGCAATTGCTCCAGGGGTGGGAATTTCAGCTGATGCACTATTCGCGAGGGCGAGTAAGTTACCCCGTGTCGAATTTTCACGTCCAGATCAAATCATCGCTAAAAACACCGTTAACAGTATGCAGGCTGGTATTTTTTTCGGTTATGTCGGCTTGGTTGAAGGAATTGTCAGCCGGATGAAAAAAGAGTTATCTGAAGTCCCGAAAGTGATTGCGACAGGTGGGTTGGCGGCACCGATTTCTGCGGCAACCAGCTGTATTGATAAAGTAGAACCATTTTTGACCTTGGAAGGGTTGCGAATACTCTACGAAAGAAACCGGAACTAACCGAACTAATACTGGATCTTGTTGTCTCGAACGTATGTTGGTGAAATGGAGGGCGTGCTGTTGCGGATCTCCGTGGCAGGCTTTTTCTAAAAAAGGAGCGATTCATGGGTAAGTATGACACGACAAAATTGAGAAATCTTGGAATTGTGGCACATAACAGTGCTGGTAAAACTTCGCTGGTTGAGGCGATTTTATTTAATACGGGAATGAACGATACTCTGGGAAAGGTCGATAATGGCACCTCTTCTATGGACTTTGAGGAGGAAGAAATCAAGCGTCAGGCGACCCTGAGTGCCAGTTTGAATCATTGTCTGTGGAACGATTACAGTTTGCATATTGTCGATACCCCCGGAGTCAGTAACTTCCTGCACGATACCCGCCGTTGTTTGCGTGTTCTTGGAGGCGCAGTGGTTATTGTTTCTGCTATTTCCGGGGTCAAGTCCCAGACCATGCAAATCTGGAAATGGTGTGACAACTTTGAAGTTCCCAGAATCGCTTTTGTCAATAAGATGGATAAAGAACGGGCCGACTTTTTAAAAGCAGTCGATGCCATGGAAAAATCTCTTGGTGCACGAGCCGTGGTTGTCACCATGCCAATTGGTGCTGAAGAGGATTTCAAAGGCATTATTGATTTGGTGCGGATGAAAGCCAAGATCTACAAGTTTGATGAAACCGGAACCTTCGATGAGGTAGACATCCCGGCAGAATATCAGGATGAAGCTGACCGTCTGCATGAGCAACTTCTTGAAGCTGTTGCTGAAGCTGACGATGATTTAATGGAGAAATATCTCGAAGGGGAGACTTTAAGCGAAGAGGAAATCTTGTTCGGACTTCGCGAAGGAACCTTGACCGGTGTTTTCACAGCCGTGTTATGTGGTAGTGCGACAGCCAACATCGGAGTGCGGCATCTCCTCGATTATATTGCAGCTTGTCTACCATCGCCAGTCGATAAGGGCACCCAGACTGGTGTTAAGCCACACACCGATGACCCCGTTGAGCGGCAACCAAGCGAAGATGAACCATTTTCTGCGATGGTTTTCAAGACGATCAATGATCCTTATGCAGGCAAACTCTCCTTGATGCGACTCTATTCGGGGACTTTGTCGGGAGATACTCAAGTTTATAACCCTAATAAAGATGAAAAAGAGCGGATCAACACTATTTTAAAATTGGAAGGAAAAAAGCAGTCTCCGATTGATTTAGCCGCTGCCGGGGATATTATAGCTGTCCCTAAATTAAAGGTTACGGCGACGGGTGATACTCTGTGTGATTTAAAAAATCAGATTATGTATGAACCACTGGTGCCACTCAAACCAATTATCTCATTTGCTCTGGAAGGTAAGAGTAAGGGGGATGAAGATAAAATTTATACTGGCTTACAGCGATTGATGGAAGAAGATCCCACCTTACGCATAACCCGTGATGCAGAAACCAAGGAGATGGTTCTCTCTGGAATGGGGCAAATTCACCTGGAAGTTGCGGTAGAACGGCTCAAGCGTAAATATGGTGCCGAAATTATCCTGAAAGAGCCTAAGGTTCCTTATCGAGAGACCATCAAAGCTTCGACTCAGGTGCAAGGTAAATACAAAAAACAATCGGGAGGAAAAGGACAATTCGGTGATGTCTGGATCGAAGTCAAGCCACTACCGCGTGGCAGCGGTTACGAATTTGTTGACAAGGTTGTGGGGGGAGTCATTCCACGAAATTATATTCCTGCTGTTGACAAAGGGATTATCGAGACAATGAAGACCGGTCCCTTGACTAAAAATCAAGTCGTTGACGTGAGGGTTACTTTGTATGATGGCTCTCATCACTCGGTCGATTCATCGGAAATGGCTTTTAAGGTCGCTGGATCGATGGCGTTTAAAAAGGCGATGGAGGTGTGTAAACCGATCCTGCTCGAGCCGATCATGTCAATGGAAATTACTGTTCCTGACGACTGTATGGGGGACGTGATTGGCGATCTTAATTCCAGGCGTGGCAAGGTTGTCGGAGTTGAACCACAGGCCAACAGCCAGGCTATCAGTGCCGAGGTTCCGATGGCTGAGGTGCTGAGATATGCTCCTGAATTGCGCTCTATGACGTCAGATCGTGGTATGTTCTCTATGGAATTTAGTAAATATGAACAAGTGCCTACGCACCAGACTGCTAAAATTCTGGAAGATATGAACAAAGGCTGAGAAAAATACCGGAGTACCTGCTGAAGTGGTGCTCCGGTTTTCTTGAAGCAGAAACAGCGGGGACTTGATGATGGCTATAGATGAACAGGATATTCCAGAATCGGTCAATAACGTTACTGAGGAGAGGGGTGCTGGCAGGTCTGAAAATAGAAGAAAAAGGCTTGAATCTCTCCTGCTTGATGAACCAGATAGTAACGATTCAGTAGAACAGCTTGTTGATCGAGAGGTGGAAGTTGTTGGTGAGGGGACAAAAAAATTCTTCGGTTCCCTATTCGTCTTGTTTTTGTTGTGCATTCTCCTTCTCGGGGTAGGTTATTATTTCTTTAGCCGTCTCCCCCCGCTACAACCACCTGAAGTTCAAAAGAACTACTATGTCTCAGAAAAACTACCAATTCCTGACCGACCAGAAAAAGTTATTCCAGAAGAAGTTGATATTATTGTCGAAGAAGTTTCTACTCCAGAACCGGTGAAAGTCGCTCCTGTAATTGTTCCGGTTGTTAATAATGAGACTCCTCTTTTTACCGTTACAGTTGGTCCTTTTATCAATGATGAGGATTTACAGCAGGCTATCAGTCGGTTGCGGGAGCTGGGATTTCAGCCGCAAAAAAAACCGGGACGTGGCCAGGTGACAATGGTTCGTTTGTTGGAAGGAGAGTATCCTGCAGCTGAGGCACGTATCCACCTGAAAGGGTTGAAAAAGGTTGTTAAATCTGCCTTTTTGCTGCCCGAAGGTGATCTTCTGGCTGTTTATGCGGGTTCTTTCCACCAGGAAGACAGAGCTCGACAGATGCAGGCTGATTTAACTCAGGAAATGATCAATGTGTCACTTGTTAACAGCGAAGTTACCATGAACGGCACGGTATTGGCTGCGCTCCAGGCTGATCAGCAAACTGCTCGTGAAGTTGCTGCGCATATTTCCAGTTTGGGTCTGCATACCCAGTTAATAAAGGAACAGTGAGGCTCGTTTGACTGAGAATCAGCAAGGAACAGAAAAAGTTCAGATAGTCATTCCGGCAGAAGTTGCCAAGATCATGAGCAAGTGGGGCGGACACAGTGTCCGTCTGGCTGCAGCTCGTGGTGCTCTACCGATGTCTGGCCACAATTTGGTCACAGTTCTGTTTGTCTTTTATCATGGTGAAAATCCAGAGCTCAAGGAAGAAGCTTTAAGTACTCTGCAAACTTTGCCGGCACAAATATTATTAGCGGCATTAAGTCAGCCTGAACTCCATCCATCAATTATTGACCTGATTGTGAAGTTGCGTTATCAGGATGCCGTGGTAATGCAGGCCGCAACAGTACATAGGATGATCGGAATTAAAAGTTTATTATTTCTGGCTGAAAGCAGTTCCGGGGATGTGCTGGACATAATTTCACATAATGATGAAGTCCTGCGCAAGACCGATGCTATAAGAACTACGATCATCAACAATCCTCATGCTGATAAATTGATGAAACAGCGCCTTGGCTGGGTGGAGCCGATGGCTGAGCCTGAACCCGAACCGGTTGTGGAAAAACAACCTGCTGCTGATAGCGCGGAAGATGATGAGGACGATACTTTTGATGATGAAGAGCTTGAAGAGGAGGCTCTCTCTAAGTATCAGGAACTTCAAGAAATGTTGGTTGCTGATAAAATTAAAATGGCTTTAACTGGCGATAAAGAATGGCGCACTTTGTTGATTCGTGAGTCTAACAAGCAGGTCAATACTGCTGTTTTGAAAAACCCCCGAATTTCCGAAGGTGAAGTTATAAACATTGCAAAAAACCGTAGCAGCAGTGATGAATTGATTCGAATTATCCTGCTCAACAAGGATTGGGTCAAGCTTTATGAGATGAAAAAGGCTCTGGCTGTCCACCCGCGAACCCCTCTGCAGACAGCTATGCGTTATATGACTTTTTTATCTGATAGGGATATCAGGGAACTAGCTAAAAGCCGAGAGGTTGGTCAGGCCATTGTCAATAATGCAAAGCGTATGCTGATGACAAAAAAGCGCTAGTGTCATGTCACATAGAAGAAATAAAGGAGTTATCGATGACAGGAGATAATTACCGGATTGGAATTTTAACTCTTTCGGATAAAGGTGCTTGTGGCAACCGTGAAGATGAGAGTGGTCCTCTGCTGACCGAGATGGTCGCGGGATTAG
Source organism: Desulfuromusa sp. (assembly GCA_033791405.1). GTDB lineage: Bacteria > Desulfobacterota > Desulfuromonadia > Desulfuromonadales > Geopsychrobacteraceae > Desulfuromusa. The sequence continues at coordinate 18,296 of JASJGT010000073.1, read as the reverse complement.
GTCATGTTGCTCGTTATCAAGTGATCGCTGATGATATGGATAAAATCATCCTGATGTTAAAGCGTTGGGTTGATGATCTGAACCTTGATATGATTTTAACAACGGGGGGCACTGGTCTGAGCCCGCGAGATGTTACTCCTCAGGCGACCGAAGCGGTTTTAGAATATCAGGTGAGTGGTATGGCAGAAGCAATGCGGGCTGCCAGCATGAGTAAAACACCCCGTGCCATGCTGTCCCGAGCTGTGGTTGGAGTTCGACAGAAAACCTTGATTATCAACTTGCCTGGCAGCCTTCGAGCGGCTGGAGAAAATTTTGCAGTGCTGCTACCGGTTCTTCCGCATGCTTTGGCTAAATTAAAAGGTGATCCGGCTGATTGTGGTGTTAGTGAGGATCAATAAACTCGTGTTTAATATTGTCTAAATAGTTTAAATAACAGAAGATTTTAACTGTTGATGGGATCTATAAACAATTGCTGTGGATAGCGCTGTGCAAAACTGACTATCAGGTAAATATAACCCCTATGAGACCTTACTTCTTTCCTCTTTGCATAAAATTTAAGCAAATAATTTAAGATTGTTTTGTTCTAGGATGAGCCCTTTTCTTGCCTCTGAATCATAAAATTCAGTTCTCCATATTGAAGATTAAGCGCTGAATATGATCCCTTCAAGTGAATTAGATCTACACCTGTGAACGTTGCAGCTTTATTTATGATCGTGTTCTCTAAGAGCCCTTCTTACCCTGGCTAATAGTCGGGTTGGGTTGATTGGCTTGGCAACAAAATCAAAGAAACCCATCTCCAATAATTTATACTCTTCCTCTGCTGCTGTTTTTGCAGAGAGGGCAATAACCGGGATATTGTCAATTTCACCGTTAGTTTTTAGTGCCTTGAACATTTCAATACCATCCATTCGTGGCATGACGATATCGGTAATGATTAGATGAGGTTTGAGCTGGGTCGCAATTTTTAATCCTTCAGCCCCATTTTGGGCTTTATAGATCGAGTACCCCTCCTTTTTAAGGGCTGCTTCTGCGGCATTTAGAACAATTTCCTGATTATCCACCAGGAGGATAACCTGAGTAGAATCCTCTTTGTCTTCTGGCATTTCAGTGAGGTAGTGTTTTTTGATTGCTGCTTTGATCTCATCAGGGGTTGCAACACAGGGTGAGATGCGCATTGCCAATTTAAAGGATAGATCACTCTGTAGCGCCATATCCAGAGGGTTTGACATCGCCAGGTAGAGAGTATTATTGTCGACTTTTAACGGGAAAACCAAGTGTGTCAGAGCTGATTGTGTATCAATTTTCTCGAGAACGTTTTGCGGAAAGTTGTGTCTGGAAAATCTTTTTACGTGGGGGAAACCAAATTGTGTAGAAAGGGCTTTAGCGATATCCTCTTCAAGAATAACTTCCATATCTTCAAGGATTTTCCCAATTGGTTTGTTGGTTCCTTTTTGTCTGAGTAGCGCCTGATCCAATTCATTCTGAGAGATAACTTCGTTATCAATCAGGATTTCACCCATTTTTTTTCTGGCCATATTTAATTTCTCGCAGTCACGTTTTTAAAAGATTGAAGGACTCCCCCTTGCCGGCTAATAATTGGCATATTCACATTATGCTAAGCTTTTGTCAACGCAAATAGCTGGTGAATTTGCTATTTTAAATTTCAGAAATAGAGATATAACCCGTTGATATTATTTTAGACTATCTTGGATTTGACTTAATATTTCAACCGCACCTCCAGAAAAGGAGAAATGTGGTGCTCTTATTTGTGGCTCACGGGGGTTGATCCTTAACACATTTGTCTGTTGTTGTTGTCCTAACTGTTCACTGAGGTGGCGAATTGTTGGTATGGCTGATCCAGCACCTATTTCAATCACGACCATTTGACTATTTTTATTGAGTTGTAAAAAATCGTCAAAATTTTCTTCTTGAATGGCAGAGCGTTTAGATAACCACGAATAATCTCCAAACATCAGAATATTGGGTCTTGCTACCCTTTGGCATTCTGGGCATATGGGGACATCCTTAACCCGCATAGTTGCTTCATCAATATCGTACACAGCTTCGTTTGGCCAAATATTGTGATGACAAGGAACGGTGCATTGCAAGTGATGAATTGATCCATGCACCTCAAGAATCCGATCTTCAGGAAATCCGGCTTTCTGAAACTGCCCGTCGACATTTGATGTAGCTGCAAAATAATCGAGATCAAACTCTTTGATCCAATCCAAAAGTATCCGAAAGCCAGAATGGGGGACAGTTTCACGGTAGAGATTGGTACGGTGACCGTAGAAGCCCCAGCCAAATTGGGGATCATCTTCAAAATGTTCGGGATTTGCGGCTTGAATAAAACTGAGACCCAGGCGCTCATACATGGGGTAAGAGTTCCAGAATCCCTGATTACCACGAAAGTCAGGTAGTCCTGAATCGACGCCCATGCCAGCTCCGGCAGTAATCACCAGGGAATTTGCATTACGAATGACATCAGCAGCTTCTGAATAGCGGGGTTCGATCATGATGTGCCTCCAGGGTTAGATGGCGACAGAAACAGATGTAGGGTTGAGAATATCGGTCAGATCTTTCGGTACTATTTCTACCAGCAGTCCACGACGACCACCATTGATAATTAGTCTATCAAGTTGCCCGATGGTTTCTTCCATATAAATTGGCAGGGGCTGACGGGTGCCAAAAGGGGAGATCCCTCCAGTCTGATAACCGGTTAAGTTGTCGGCTTTGTCTGCTGTGCAGGGGGTAATCTTTTTAACTTTTAATTGGCGAGCCAGATGTTTCAATGAGACTTCACAATCACCGTGCATTAGAACGATAAGTGGCTGTTGCTGATCATCCTCCATCACCAGGGTTTTGATCACCTCATGCTCATTGACCTGCAATTCTCGGGCACTGGTTTTCGTCCCCCCCTTATCCTCATATTTATAGGGACGGGGGATAAATTTAACTTTGTGCTGTTTTAACAGCCTGATTGCCGGGGTTGCCGGAATTTTATCTCTTGCCATATAAGTTTTCCTAACTTATGACCCAGGAAATGGGAATGAAGGCAATGCTGATGATGGTTATCAGGGCACAGACAATGGCGATCCCTTTAAACATTTTTTCAGTTTTACGTTGATCTCGAATACTGACTGGCATCAACCAACCGAGAGCAGCTCCTGCGATTGCACCTCCAAGATGTGCGGCATTGTCAGCGCCAACAATAAAACCGAAAACAAAAGCCATCAGCGCCCACTGAAACATAAAATTACGCCGTTGAATGCCGATGTTCCCGCCAACTCGGTGGTAATAACTGACAGAAAATCCAATCAGACCAAAAATTGCACCGGATGCGCCAATAACAACAGTAACAGGGTGCCAGATGAGACCAGCAACAGTGGCAATGATGGTTGCAAAAGTGTATACAGTCAGGAGGCGAGACCAGCCAATTTCAGATTCCAATAGCGGACCAACCTGATAGAGGACAACCATGTTGAATGCCAGATGAATTATACCCCCATGAGTAAAAGCATAGGTGATACAGCGCCACCAGTCACCATTTTCCAGAACCATCGGCCAGTACTGTCCGCCCCAATGAACCATCAGTCGCGGGGATGGATGCATAATTGCCTGCATACCAAGACCAAGAATAGTGCCATGGAGAACCATCAGGGTGAAGAGAATAAGATTGGCATAAATGAGTATTTGGACGAGAGTATTTCCGCGCAAGGAGGACTTAAGAAAAAACGGCTGGCGGCGTTGATATGCGTTCAAAGTGAAACTCCTGTTAAAAGGTTCAGGTTGCCTGGGTTGAAGGGTGAAGGTTGGATACGCTCATTTCTATAGTTTACAGGTCTTCAAACTGTTTCCCTTAATCTTTTGCGCTTAAAATAGATTTTTCAGCCAACCTAGCGCAACAAAGGTGCCGATGGATGAACCAATGGACGAAAAGAGGAAAACCAACAGAACTCTGGCCAAACGGTTTTTCCACCAACCTTTAAAGGTCACTAAATCTTCACCAACATTTTCCATATCGTGGACCGTCGGGGGAGCTACGAAGGATTGTGCCAGCCCTGTAACAAATCCGGCACCGATAGTCGGGTTGAGAGAAGTGAGTGGAGCAGCAACAAAAGCACAGATAATGGTGACCGGATGACCAAGAGCCAGCAGCGCTCCCAATGCAGAGAAGAGCCCGTTCGCAAGTACCCAGGCGGTGGCTGCATTGGCTAATTGGTCACGATTACCGAAAAAAAAGCCACCGATAAATAGTGCTACCACAATCCCTGGAATCAACCATGGAATTATTTTGGAAAAGGTTGTTTTCGGTGGAATGGTGGAGATCTCAGCAATTGTTTCAGGGCTAATTTCATCCCCTTGTAATTGGCGTATAATTCCAGGGAGGTGAGCTGCCCCGACTACTGCGAGCACTATTTCTCCAGGGGCGTTGCGTATATGATAGGCCATGTAGGTGTCGCGTTCATCAACCAGAATCTGCTTGACCGAGGGGAGAAGTTTGCCCATTTCATCAAGCATTCCCGACAGGGTATCATTTTCACGTAACTTGGCGAGCTCTTCTTCGTTTAATTCCTGCTTTTCAAACAAACTACCGAACAGCGATGCCATCACTTTCATCTTGTTCCACAGCCCGGTTTTTCGCCAGACCCGTAGCAGCGTGGTACGAATATTCCGATCAACCAGCTCAACTTCCATCCCCCGTTCTTCAGCGGTCTGGGCGGCTGCGGCTAATTCTGCACCCGGCTTAACCCCGGTATGTAAGCCCATCCGTTTTTGATAGGATGAGAGTGCCAGATTGGTCAGTAGAAAAGGAACCTGTTTCTTCTTGATAAGGTCTTTTAAATTGAGAGACTCCCAGCCTTTTTTATTAATCAGTGATTGATAGCGCTGGACATCCAATTCGACGCATACAGTATCGGGAATCACGTCATCGATTGTGCGAATGACAGTGTCCACTGAATCTTGTGAAATGTGAGCGGTACCAACGAGAACGATCTCTTTATCATCAACACGCAGGCGCGTATAATCGTTGCTGGTCGTCGATAAATCTGTCAATTTTTCCCTCCGAACAATTAGTAAGAATAAGCTGCAGCGAAATCTAACATATTAAAATAATTCCTAGTACTCTGTATATCTTAAATATTCGCAAGATTGCGCAGGTATTTTACGTGTCAACAAGGCGCGAAGTTTTAGGGTGTATAGAGTACTAACTACAATTTATGGACTCAAAATAAAAGAGCCCAGCTTTTTGCCGGACTCTTTTTAGCACTGCAACTCTCCACCACTACCGTGGGTCATTGGACTCACATCGAGTGTCAATGAGGTGGGGTTGGTTGTAGGTCCATTAGGCGTCCCACTTAAGTTGTGGGCTGGCACACCGGACCCCTGAGCCAATCCCAAAGGTTTTGCTATTCCGAGTGGACGTTCTGGCCTCACCTGAAGGGCAGAGAGTCAATCAACTTATCTGCAGTATATGAAAAATTCTGACTTTGGTCAGTAAAAATAATCTAAATTATATCAGACCTTGAAATTATAGAGAATGGTGTTATCATCACCAGATAAGTAATCTTTAAATTTTTGATCGGTGCTATATCTGCACAAACACAAATAAAAAGGAGAACAAACAATGCCCAAGCGTCTAGAAGTTTACAAATGTGAAATTTGCGGAAATATTGTTGAAGTAACACACAGTGGTGCTGGGGCACTGATCTGCTGTGGTAAAAACATGGATCGGATGACCGAAAACACTACCGATGCCGCGACAGAGAAGCATGTTCCGGTCATTACATTGGCTGATGGAACTGTAACTGTTAAAGTAGGTGATGTTGCCCATCCGATGGAAGCAGCTCATTATATTGAGTGGATTGAAGTTCTGGTGGATGACAAGGTCTATCGTCAATATTTGCAGGCTGGCGATCCCGCTGAAGCAACTTTCAACGTTGCTGCTTCTACAGTAACAGCACGTGGATATTGTAACCTGCATGGGCTCTGGACAGCAAAAGCCTAATATTAATCCAACATGTTGAGAAAATGGGTTGTCCGAATGGTCAACCCATTTTTTTTGTCAACGTTTCGCCTGTTTATGCGTTCTACTGATCATAGGTCTCTTTATTAAAGTCGAACCTGTAAGCAGAATTGAAAATTTAAAACACTTAAATGTGAAGTTTTATATATGCTGGGTAAATGACTGATTCAGGTTTAATGGAAGTTTTTTTTAAATCCATAGAGCGTCAAGCTTTTCGTATGGCATTGTTTGCCTGCAGTAATCAAGATGATGCTTTAGATCTGGTTCAGGATGCTATGTGCAAATTTGTAGCTAAATATACAGAAAAGCCGGAAGAGGAATGGAAAGCTCTTTTTTATAAAATTCTGCAGAATCAAATACGTGATTTCTATCGTAAAGAATCGGTTCGATCCCGTTGGCGAGTTTGGTTGGGAGGTCGTTCGGAGGAAGACGATGCTGAACCTTTAGAACAATTGGCTGATCCTGGTGGACGGACCCCTGAGCGTGAAACAGGTAACCGGCAAATGTTTGATCATTTACAACAAGAGTTAAAAAAACTGTCTCTAAAACAACAGCAGGTTTTTTTATTGAGAGCTTGGGAGGGGTTGAGTGTCAGCGAAACAGCGCTGGCCATGAGTTGTTCAGAAGGGACGATCAAGACGCACTACTTTCGAGCTACAGAAAAGTTAAGAGAAAAACTTGGAGAACATTGGCTATGAATGACAAAAGTGATAAGTTTATTGAAAATATTTGCAGTACATTGGATCATTCTTTAGATGGTCTGGATGCTGATGCCGAATTCAAATTGGGGCGTTTGAAGTATCGGGCATTGGACTCTGCGAAACAGAAAAAATCCTGGAGGCTGGTCTGGGGTAGCGTTCCTCTGACTGCTGTATTATTGTTGATTGTGTTGTTCAATACACCACAAAATCAACAGATGCGTGTTGCATTGCCAGATGTTTTTGAACTGAATATATTAATTGCTGAAGAATCTCTAGATTTTTATGCTGAAGATATTGAATTTTACGAATGGTTGTCAGAAGTTATGGAAAATGAGCAGGAGTTATCTGGTCAGCGTACCAGTGTGCCTGTTAATCCTGATTCCGACAACTCTCTTGGGACAGGAAACGGACAAAATACCATTGCCCAGTCTGGAACTGATCGAGTTTCTTGGAGCATTCGAGGATGAGGATGCGGGCTGGATTGATCCTCTTGAGTTATTGTCCATGGAAGATGCAGAGTTGGATACCCTCCAGGAAGAGGAGGTTAATGATGAAAAATAGATTTGTTATGAAACTTGGGCTAGCTACTGTGATTTCGGTTGCTCTGTTATTGACGTCAATCAGTCCTCTCTGGGCTGGGGATTTCGCTGAGTTAAGTCAACCGCAGCAGCAGATTTTGAATCACTATACTGAAAGTTGGGGTTTGCTCTCAGTTGAAAAACAACAGAACCTGCAGAAGGGAGCCGATAAATGGCTTTCAATGACACCAACTCAGCGGACACAAGCAAAGCAACGTTTGGAACAATGGCAACAGTTAACTCCTGTGCAAAAACAAAAAGCGCAAAACCGTTTCGAGCGGTTTACGCAACTTACGCCGGATAAAAAACAACAGTTACGGACTACACGCAGTAAGTTTCTTCAATTGCCTGTGGCGACCAGAAATAGCTTGAAACAGCGTTGGCAGAAAATGAGCCTAGAACAGAAGCGGAGCTTTAGCCAGAAGCTGAAAAATTCCACAGTTGGACAGCGACAACAGTCATTAGATCGAAACTCCGGATTTGGAATCGGGTCGTCTACTGGTTCCTCAGGTGGGGCAAGTGGCAGCGATAGTGGCTCTGGTGGTAGTGACAGTGGCTCTGGTGGTAGCGGTGGCCACGGAAGGTAGTTGATTTATCTATATTGAATTTATAACAAAAAGGGCTCCAGAAAAACTGGAGCCCTTTTTTTATGCAGCCTAAAGTAATGGTGTTGCTTATAAAACGGCCTGCAGATACTCGCTGGTCGCTAGTTGTATCTGTTTAGCCAACTGTTTTTGGTCGACCTCAACAAATTTTTCATCCGGTGTTACCTTGAACAGCGCTTGCCCTTTTTGAACGATAGTGCCGTCGCCACCCTCGATAATGATTTTGTCGATGGTGCCGGAAAATAGTGCTGGAACCTTATTGAACATCTTCATGACTTCAAGGATAAACAGCGGTTGACCTTTGTCAAAGTGCATCCCTTCGGTGACGAATGGTGGCATGCCTGGAGCTTCCTGACCGTAATACATCCCACCACCAGGGGTGACAACCTCGTCTGCTTTTGTTGCTGGTGGTGGCACCAGGATTTTTTTCATAGCGGCTTGCAACTCTGGATCGTGTAAGTATTCAGGGATTGTGACCTCTAGATCATCTTCAACTTTCAAATTGAAGAAATCGGTCTTTCTAGCCACTAGACAGAGTAGACCGAGGAGTTCATTACCCATTTCGTAGCCGACATGAGCTGACTGGATCTGAGCCCAAGTTTCTGCATTATAACCACCTTGTGGTTTGCTTTTGCTAAGAATGTCATCCAATTTAACGAACTCTTCTTTAGTAACAGAAAACTTGTTACGTAACTCTGCATAGAATGCCAAGGCATTGTTCAACAGGTCACGATCATGGGTCCAGATAACTTCTGCCGATGGCGCTTCTTCACGCCAGGTCATATTCAGGTATTCGTAGGTTTCTTCAAGAATGACCAGTGGATTGCAGAGCCAAGTCACTTTATCATCTTCGATTTTGAATTTAAGTCTATTGAGGCTTAGCCAGCCGGATAGCAGATGTGGATCATTTAACAACTTTTCCATCGGCCGAGTTAATAATGTCCCTTTACGATCAAGAGTTTCTGACGCAGCCTTAGCAGCATCGGGATCCTCAGCATAGAGCTTGGCGTAATGCTTTTTCATTGAAATGAACGCATAAACAATATCGAGCTTTTGTGCCTCTTCTTTCAGTTTTCCAACTAGGGTCAGATAGGGGACAACGAAGCGGGTGGTTGGTTTAGCCATGATATTGTTACCAATAAACCAATTGACTAGTCCGTAGTGGAATCCCAGGTTGGTCGCTAGATCAGTTCCGCGCAGAACTGTGCTGCACAAAACATTTGCAAGTTTATCGTAGCTGATACTGCGATCTTCACCTTTTGTTAACAACAGGGCGATGTTTGAATCATAAGCACCAGCAAGATGGTAGCGCATAAACTGATTCGTATCAGGATTTGGGGTACAAATTCCTTGATCATCACGAATCTCGCCTTCAATAGGTTTTGACCAGTAGCGAACATATCCACCAGCACTAGGTGACAGTGAACTGTCAGTTGCATTGAGGCGTGCTTCGGCTGCGGCACCGAAGCGAGGAATCCGTACCGGGCGTGGTAGCCGCTCTTTGTGTAACGCAAGTAGAGCCATGGCTTCGACCAATGATTCAACGATGAAGAAGTCTTTCTTATCCTCCGGATTAGTGAACTTGAGACTGTAGACTAGTTCTGTGACCCGGTGTTCAACCTGGATGCGTGTATTAACTTCCATAAAATAATGGCGACCACCATCGACAATACACTCAAAAGTAGAAGCTGAATCGAGTCCAACGGCTTCGCCAAAACGCTCTGATTCTGCTTCCATCCGTTTGAGAACTTCAAGGTCCGCTTCCAGAGCTTTTTGCTGTTTTTTCAGTTTAGCTTTTTTGGCTTTGGCGATTTCAATTTCTAAGCTTTCCTGGGTGACTGAAATTTCGAGCAGTTTTTGTTCGTGCATCTGCAACGAACAATCTCGACCGCCCAGGGCAATGCTCCATTTGCCATTACCGAGGAGCTGAATTTCATTATGGCGAGTTTGTTCGATATTAAGTTCGATCAGTACGTTTTTATTATCACCAATACCATTGGTTTTAACTTCGTTCAAGATCTCACGAACTAACCCCGGCGCATCAGCCGCGGCCTCTTTTACCTGTTTTTCAGTTGGATTCTTAGATGTTAGCAGTGAGGCACCAAGAATTCTCTGCCCTTTACCACCACCACCACCGATTGCTTTTAGGCGGATTCGAGCCCCGGGATAACTCTTGAACATCGCACCACACTCCACCTCAACTTGAGCGCAGAGTTCTTCAATGGAAAAGAGATCAATCCCCTTGGCGTAAGAGGCAAATAGAATTGCATCGGCGAGTTCTTCAAGTGGGGCTTCAGAATTAGTCAAAAATGCTTTATCGATTGTCAAATCTTCAGCTTTTGCCAAAGCAACCAACTGATCAAAAGTTTTGTGTTTCTTAAGTAGGGTCCGAGCTGTGACATTGTCGATACCCGGAGTGACGGATACATCAACCTGCAACGCGGTACGCTTGGCCTCATCTTTTTTCCCCGCAGCACGCTGGGTACCGGAGCATGGACCGATAAATTTAAGCCCGGCATTTTCTAACGCCGCGACAAATTCATCATCCTCAGCCATGAAACCATAACCAGAGAAGACTGAGTCGTAGCCATTATCTTTTGCAATGTCGATAATTTGCTGAATTCGTTCTACCCGCTCCTCTTTAGATGCTCCACTATAGTCCGGAACCCGGTGTACCCGGCTGGTATCGGTCAATTGCCGCAGCTCTGGAGAGAGGGCATTTGGGTAGATAATAGAGTCTTTCTCTGAGAGAAGAATACCGAAATGGCTGATTCCCATCTCTGTGTAAACATCCATTGCTTCTTTACGAATTGGGCCGCGGCAGACGATGAGTGGGCAGAGTTTTTCACAGGAGAAAGAACGTACCCATTCGGAAGTCGACTGACCGAGTCGACGGTCTCTATGGATCAAAGGATTGTTTGAATATAAATCTGTGTTTTGTGCCATGGTTTTAATCTCCATTTTCCATGTGGTTGAATATATAACGAAATATCTTTATAGTTCTTCGACAATTAATGGAATTCTCGTTGTACTCCTTGCCACGTTGATGGCTGGTAGTGGCGCAAGAAGAAGTTGAGATTTTCACCAAGTACCTTACGTAAATCAGTTGGCATAACCAGCGAGGAGATTGACCCCAGAGCCAGACCTTCTTTTGGATTCATCAATTCTTTTTCGTAGCGAAGGTTCAGGGTTGCTTCCTCTAACTTAAGCCATTCAGCAGCTTCTTTTTCAGCATCTATCTTGGCATCTGTCCCGTCCATGCCGGCTTTAGTGCGCTCCTGAATGCCTGCGGCAATCCTTTGTTTCATTGCTCCGCGCAATTTACGTAGATCAGTTTTGTAGACAAATTCTTTGCCTGCTGGACCCATAACTGCGAGACGGGTTGTCGGCAAGGCAAGAACCAGATCAGCACCGGTTGGGTAGTTATTGTAAGAAGCATAGGCTCCACCGTAGGCGTTACGCAGAATCAATAGAATTCGTGGGGTGCGGACATCAACGATAGAATCAAGCATGGTGCGACCAGCTTGTACAATTCCACGTGCTTCCTGATCGCGACCTGGCAGGAACCCGGTGGTGTCTTCCATGAAGATCAATGGAATATTATAGATGTTACAGAAGCGAACAAAACGGGCAATTTTAACTGCAGAATCGCAATCAATCTGACCTGAAGCTACCGCAGAGTTGTTGGCGACAAAACCAACCACGTTACCGCCTAAACGTCCGAAAGCGGTGATCGCTTCACGGGCGCGGGTCGGTTGCATCTCAAAATAATCACCATGATCACAGATTTGCTGGATGACGATCGAGACATCAAACGGAGTATTGAAACCAGTCGGTGAGTTGAAAGCCTTTTTCAGCAGGGTATTGATTTCCCAGGTTTTTCGGTCAAGGGGATCACTGGTTTCCTGGAATGGGGCCATGGAGTGGTTATTGTCCGGGATGTAACTGATCAAGCGAGCAGCTGTACGTAATGCTGCGGTTTCGTCGGCAACCGTCAGATCGGTTACTCCGGTTGCGGCATGAACTTTTGGACCACCTAACTCTTCTGGAGTAATATCTTCTCCCAGAACTGATTTAACGACGCCAGGTCCGGTCAAGCCGAAAAATGTATCTTCTGGCTGAATGACAAAGCTTCCCTGACGTGGCAGGTAGGAACCGCCACCGGCATTAAAGCCGAACATGCACATAACTGTAGGAACGACACCACTAATTTTGCGCAGGGCAGTAAAGGCTTCTGCATAACCATCAAGGCCACCAACTCCGGCAGGAACGAAGGCTCCCGCAGAGTCATTCATGCCGATCAATGGGATCCCTTTTTCTCCAGCCATGTACATCAAACGGGCAAGTTTCTGACCGTTGGTAGCATCAATAGAGCCGGCGCGGACGGTAAAGTCGTGTCCGTAAAGAGCGACATCACGACCACCGATATTCAGGATCCCTGTTACCAGTGAAGCACCGTCCAGATTCTTACCCCAGTTCTGGAACAGTATATTCGGATCGCTGTCTGTAAGAACCTTGATCCGCTCCCAGACTGTCATCCGTTTCTTAAAATGTTGCTTTTCGATTTGGCCAACTGCAACCGACTTAATCGGTCGCTGCATCAGATCATGACCTTCTTTCATGACCTCTTCATAACCACCAGCTTTACCCGCAATTTCACCCGGAATGGTGAATTCAACCTCTTCTTTTGCAGCAAGTGGATTTTGCAATGAGGGCTTAATTTTGTTTTTTGACATTTTGGGCATCCCTTTACAAAAAATAATAAATTTTGTCTGACTGAGAGGGGTTCGTAGTTGTTAGTCAGACAGGCATCAGAGTTCCTACTGAAAATTAAGTGGTGTTAAAGTTTTGTCGGCGTAAAAAAGAAATCAAAACGCTGTTTTTACAGTCGCAGACAATCAAAAAAACGGGTAAGTTGTCAAGGAAAATTTTATTTAGGGTAAAAAAATACAGTTTAGGTGTAAAAGTCAGGAAGGTTTTAGATGCGGCTATTTCTATCTTCTGTTTTGCTTTGACTTTTTTCTTCGGACGCCATTCTTTTGTTCAGGGTATTGGCTGTCAAATAGTTCTTTTGCAACGCTTTCTCGTCGGCAAATCTGTAGAGCTTTTAAAACATCCAATCTTGCTTCTGGCTGATGGTAAAGCAGCAGAGCTTTTTGTAATCGTCTCTCTTTCACCGTACGGGGGACATGGATCGTTTTACCACTGAATGGATCCTTTCCCGTATGGTAAATACAGGTGGAGAGGCTTCCTGGTGTGGGGGTAAAATCCTGAACTTGTTCTACTTTCAGTCGGTGGCGTTTCAGGTAGAGGGCGACTTCAATTGTATCGTCTAAAGTACAGCCTGGATGACTACTTATAAGATAGGGGACAACTGTCTGGCGTAATCCAAGTTCTTGACTGCGTTGTCGGAACTGCTCCAAGAAGCTGCTGAAGACTGCCGCACCGGGTTTACGCATCACTCTGGTCACTCTGTCGCTGGTCGATTCTGGAGCCACTTTCAACAGGCCACTGACATGGTATTGCAGCAGGTCGGAAAAATATTGTTGCTGTCTGGGGAGCAAGTCGTAACGAATTCCCGATGCAATAAAAGTATGTTTGACCTCTTTGTGCTGGCGAATCCGCTTAAGCAACTTTGTCGCTGGTTGATCATCAGTAGTCAGATTTTTACAAATATCGGGATAGAGGCAGCTGGATCTTTGACAGATTTTTTCTGCCTTGGGATTGCCGCAGCCGAGCCCGTACATATTCGCGGTTGGGCCACCAACATCGCTGATAGTGCCATGGAAATCCTCCTGAGAACTTATTTTGTCGATTTCTTGAAGAATTGACTCTGCTGAACGGGATTGAATGGTTTTTCCCTGATGATGAGTGATGGCACAAAATGCACAGCCACCAAAGCAGCCACGATGACTGGTGATTGAATCTCGAATTTGTTCAAAAGCAGGAATTTTCTCGGTATAGTTTGGGTGTGGTTGCCGGATAAATGGGAGATCGTAAGCCTGATCCAGTTCTTTTTCACTTAAAGGCAGAGCGGGTGGATTGATGATCAGGTTATTATTTCCATGCGGTTGCACTAGTACTTTTGCCGAGAAGGGGTTTTCTTGCTCACTCGCCAATTTAAATGCTTGATTGTATTCTTCAGTCGATTCAGAAACTTGCTCGTATGACGGGAGCTTGATGGCATCATCCAATCTGGTTTTTATCGTGAAAGCTGTTCCTTTGATCTCCCTCAAGGTTTCAAGTGACTCACCTTTATCCAGGCGACGAGTTATTTCCAGCAGGGCTGTTTCTGCCATCCCGTAAATAAGTAGATCAGCTTTACTGTCAATCAGGATAGAACGACGGACCTTGTCACTCCAATAATCGTAATGAGCTAAGCGCCGTAGACTCGCTTCGATTCCGCCGATCACAGTTGGCAACCCTTTAAATGCTCCTTTGACTGCTGCTGTGTAGGCAATTATTGCCCGATTTGGACGTTTTCCGGCAATCCCTCCCGGAGTGTAAGCATCGTTGTGTCTGATTTTTTTTGCTGCGGTGTAATGGTTGACCATGGAATCCATGGCACCGGCTGAGATTGCCGCAAACAGGCGTGGACGGCCCATGGTGCGGAATGCATCGGGATTTTTCCAATCCGGTTGGGCGAGAATTCCGACCCGGTAGCCTTTACTTTCTAAAAGTCGAGCCAACAGGGCTGAGCCGAATGCCGGGTGGTCGATGTAAGCATCTCCACTAATAAACAGCACATCAAGCTCCTTCCAGCCGCGTTCTTTCATCTCTTTATGGCAGGTTGGAAGAAAAGAAGTCTGTTTTAAATGTTCTCTTTGTTCCATATTTGGTTCTTCCACTGTACGACGTGTCGTTGGAATATCATGTTGTCTGTCATTTATTTAGTCTAGGGGGAAGGGTATAACCTCTTTAAGAGGTGGATACTACTCTAGATGGCATGATAATTATTCTTACCATTTAAGTCAACAATATCTGACTTCAAGTATTCAGAATACTCAACAATTACAAAAGTTTAGAAAATTGAAAATTAACTAACCGATAGGTATAATTATTCTTGACTCTATATCTATAGAAGGTGTAAATGTCACCAGATCAGTTACATATTGATGTCGATTCTGCATACAATCCATGGCGGTGAAGTGATGTTTAAAAATGCTTTTGATCTGTACTATGACGGATTTCGGTCGATGGTTGTCGGTCGAACACTATGGAAGATTATCTTTATCAAGCTGTTCATCATGTTTGCTATTCTAAAAGTTTTCTTTTTTCCTAACTTTCTGGCAACAAATTTTTCTACAGATGCTGAGCGGGCAGATCATGTTTTAAAAAATCTGACCCAACCATCATCAGCTAACCATTAAATATTATCTATTGGATTAACCCTAACCAAGTAAGGATAGGAGAAAAAACGTGATTGAGCAGATTGATTTAACCATGGTGAACTGGGCGAGAGCCACGTTTGCCCTGACGGCCATGTATCATTGGATCTTTGTTCCCTTGACACTTGGCCTCTCTTTTATCTGTGCATTTTTCGAGTCAATTTATGTGAAGACCGGAGATGAGCAGTGGAAGAAATTAACCCGTTTCTGGATGACTCTGTTTGGGATCAACTTTGCTATTGGTGTGGCAACCGGAATTATCCTGGAGTTTGAGTTTGGCACCAACTGGTCGAACTATTCCTGGATGGTCGGAGATATTTTTGGTGTCCCGCTGGCTATTGAAGGAATTGCCGCCTTTTTCCTGGAGGCAACCTTTTTTGCCGTCATGTTTTTTGGTTGGAATCGCGTATCAAAAAGAGCTCACCTATTTTCAACCTGGATGGTCGCTGTCGGTTCCAATCTTTCGGCAGTCTGGATTCTAGTCGCTAATGGCTGGATGCAGAACCCAGTCGGTATGAAGTTTAATCCCGATCTGGCACGCTTTGAAATGGTGGATTTCTGGGCAATTGTTTCTTCCCCTGTTGCTATCAGCCACTTTGTCCATGTGACCAGTGCAGCTTTTCTCTATGCTTCATTGTTTGTCGTTGCTGTTTCCAGTTGGTATTTGCTGAAAAAACGCCATATCCAGTTTGCTAAACGTTCACTCACGGTTGCCTGTACCTTTGGTCTGCTCAGTTCTCTGTTTGTTGCATACACAGGAGATGAACATGCATTCCACGCTGCTGTCGTTCAGCCGATGAAACTTGCCGCAATGGAAGCGCTTTATGAGGGAGAAGATCCTTCTGGTCTGGTTGCAATGGGATTGATGAATTTTAGCAAAAAACCGGGGGATGATCAGGACGCATTTATTTTTAAGGTTAAAATTCCCATGGCGCTGTCATTGTTGGCCAACCGGGAGATTTATAGTTTTGTTCCTGGAATCAACGATCTAGTTTTTGGCAATGCTGAGCAAAATATTATGGGGGTAGAAGAAAAAATGGTGCGGGGTAAGCTAGCTGTTGCCGGTTTGGGTGATTATAAGGCTGCCCAAAATGTCGGTGACCAGCTTGCTGCCAGTAAAGCGTTAACCCTGTTTGAGAAGAACAGCGAATATCTTGGTTATGGTTATCTTGATTCTGCTGAGCAGGCAGTTCCCTATGTCCCACTGATTTTCTACTCTTTCAGAGTGATGGTCAGCTTGGGAACATTTTTTATCCTCTTGTTCATGGTCTATCTCTATTTACTCTATAAGGATCAACTGGAAAAGCAGCCTCTGCTATTGAAGCTGGGGGCCTTTTCATTTTTCTTGGGTCTTATTGCACACGAAGCTGGTTGGATTGTCACCGAAGTCGGTCGTCAACCCTGGGCAATTCAGGACCTTCTACCTGTCACTGTTGCCCGATCCAATCTCGACGCGGGAACTGTCGAAGTGACATTCTTTATGTTCCTCATTCTGTTTACCGCTTTGCTGATTGCCGAGCTTAAAATAATGACCAAGCAAATTTCTATTGGTCCGGAAGGAGATTGATTATGTTTGGCAGTTTAGATTGGTCAACTTTACAGCAATTATGGTGGTTTATTGCTACCTTGGTTGGGTCTTTGTTTATTTTTCTGACCTTTGTCCAGGGTGGACAAACCCTCCTTTCAACTCTTTCTCTGACGGAAGATGAGAAAATTCTGGTGGTCAACTCTCTCGGTCGAAAGTGGGAACTCACATTTACGACCCTGGTTATGTTCGGCGGTGCTCTCTTTGCAGCATTCCCGCTTTTTTATGCAACCAGCTTTGGCGGTGCTTACTGGGTCTGGATTCTCATCTTATTCACTTTTATTATCCAGGCAGTCAGTTATGAATATCGGCGTAAGCCCGATAACTTTCTTGGAAAAGGAGTCTATGACGCCTTTCTCTTTATTAATGGTTCGGTTGGGATTTTATTGATAGGTACTGCAGTTGGAACTTTCTTTACCGGATCTAATTTCACTCTTAATGATTATAATCTGGTGTTCTGGGATCATCCATTGCGTGGTTTAGAAGCTGCTTTCAGTTTCTTTAACTTAAGTCTTGGCTTGTTCCTGGTTTTCCTTGCACGAACCCTTGGTGCGCTATATTTGGCCAATAACCTCGAGCATGAGAGTCTGGTTGCAAAGTTGAAGAACTCTTCCTTTAATAACTTGCTCTGTGCCCTGCCGTTTCTGCTCTACGTCCTGATTCGTCTTGTTATGATGGATGGTTACGCGGTTAATCCAACAGATGGTACGGTTGTGCTGGAGGCGAATAAGTACCTGCACAATTTATTGCAGATGCCATTGAATTTGATCTTGCTATTGGTTGGTTTGGTTCTGGTTGTCCTTGGCGTGGTATTGAATCGTTTTACCGCCTCTGTTCGTGGAATCTGGTTGTCGGGTCCGGGGACGGTTCTAACCGGTCTGGCCATCTTTTTTCTGGCCGGCTACAATAACACTGCTTTTTATCCATCGAAGATTGATCTGAGTAGCAGTCTGACTATTTATAATGCATCCAGCAGCCATTACACCTTGACCATAATGACCTATGTTGCATTATTGGTTCCGTTTGTCTTGGGTTATATTTCTTGGACGTGGAGGCAGATGGACAGTAAAAAACTGACGTTGGAAGAGCTTGCTGCTGACAAGAAGAGTTACTAACAGGAGAATACTATGATTCCGTTGATATTATGGGTGGTGCTTATTGTTGCATCTTATTTTGGTTCAGTGAAATTGCTCAGTCGGTTGAATTTATTATAAACTGAGTCGTACTTGATGGCATAAAAAAAGAGCCGTACTTCAATATAGAAGCACGGCTTTTTTTTTGTCTAAGCAATAAATTTAACAGCCGCTGCAACCACTGGCACAACTACTGCCGGCAGCAGCGCCTATGGAAAAACCTTCTCCATAAGAATTGCTGATGTAATCAATTTGACTTTCCTTGGCGTGTGGAAGGA
>JASJGT010000072.1:0-8541 GCA_033791405.1 Desulfuromusa sp. | reverse complement strand
GGAAGATCATATCAACACCCTGCGGACCGGTGGTCCGATTGACGACCTAACTGGCCCGATGCCCACTGCCTGCTGGACCTGTAAGTCACCCGATGTCCCGCGCTTGATCGACAAAAAAGGTGAGCTCGACTTTTTCACTGGTAAATGGGCCCGCCACGGGAGCGACATTGTCAACCCGGTCGGTTGTGCCGATTGTCACGATAACGAAACCATGAAGTTGACCGTCACCCGCGATTATCTGAAGCGAGCCCTGGATGCCGAAGGCAGTGAGCCTTTTGCTGACGCGACCCATCAGGATATGCGCACCCTGGTTTGTGTCCAGTGCCACTCTGAATACTACTTTAAGCCGACCAAATGGACCGATCCGGATGGCAAGGAGCAGACCGCAAAAGTTGTCACCTTTCCTTGGAATAACGGTCTGTCCGCTGAAGCGATCGAGCAGTACTACGATGAGCGTGATTTTACCGATTGGACTCACAAGCTGAGCAAGACCAAGATGCTGAAAGCTCAGCATCCCGGCTATGAAACCTTTAAAACCGGTGTTCATGGGCAGAATAATCTCGCCTGCGCTGATTGTCATATGCCTTACGTCCGTGACGGTGGCGTCAAGTACTCAAACCACCAGGTCGGTAGCCCGCTCGACGATATCGCTAATACCTGCCTGAACTGTCACAGCGGCACCGAAAAAGAATTTACGGACATGGTGAGTCGCAAACTAGAGCGAAAAAATGAATTGTCCAAGACCGCAATGGACGTACTGGCTAAAGCTCACCTGGAAGCTGCCAAAGCCTGGGAGCTGGGTGCTACAGAAGAAGAGATGCAAGCGGCACAGTTGGATATCCGTCACGGCCAGTGGCGCTGGGACTTCGCCGTTGCTGCTCATGGTTCATTCTTCCATGCCCCGGAAGAAACCCTGCGGGTACTCGGCAGTGCCATCAACAAGGGACATGATGCACGCTTGAAACTGCGGATAGTTCTGGCAAAATACAACGCGGCTGAGTATGTTGCACCGGATTTTTCAACCAAGGAAAAAGCCCAAGTCGTGACCGGCTTGCCGTACGATAAACTGGTTGAAGAAAAGAATGGCTTCCTGAACGGTCTGCGTAAGGAATGGATCGAGGAAGGAACTAAAAAAGGTCTGTACGATCCCAAGACCCGTGAGGGCATGGTGCACAAGACCTCTTATACTGACTAGATAGCTAAGTCTGTTCCAAAGAAGCAAAAAGCCCCCATCTCAAGGTGGGGGCTTTTTGTATCGTGGTCGACAGTAAAATTCTGTTGGTCGGTTGATCTTTTGGTGGGGTTCTAGCGCCTGATGTGGACAAGCGGAGATGCAGGTTCCACAGTCATAACATAATTGCTTATCGACAACAGCCACTTTACTGCCAAACCCGTTTGGAAATTCAGTTTCCAGAGTTAAGGCAGAGCGCGGACAGACAGCAATACACGATCCGCAACCAGTGCATTTATCCAGAATTGTGACAGCCATCGAAAACGCTCTTCAATTCAGGGGATTTTAGGCCCTTTTGTCTTTCCTTTAACCAACTTTTTTATCTTTTTCTTCACACCACTCACAACAAACGGGGTCGCTCGACCTCGTTCTAAAAGTCGCTTTTTCATCATCACTCTACGGTTCAGCGGCGGAGTATAATTCTCTTTTCTATCGACCATAGATAGAGCACCCTGATGACAGACGGATATGCAGGCTCCACAACCGAGACAAACCTGTTCCTTTAGCTGCACAGGCTGCTTGACTTCTCCAATCTCCAATGCTGCTACATTACAGGCATTGATACAGAGCCCACAACTGTTGCAACGCTCTTCGTCGATCTGAAGAATAAAAGGAGCTTTCGCAACACCATCAGAATAGCCAGCTTGAACTCCAGCCAGGAGTTCGCAGCAGCAGGAACAGCAGTTGCAGATAAAAGAGGGTTTTTGACGGATATTATCAGTGATGTGAGTTAAGTTGAGTTTGCGCGCCCGATCCAAAACCTCGAGTAACTGCTCTGCACTCTGCTCTTTGGCAAATCCGCGTCGAACCAAAAATTTTGCGCCGGTGCCAAGAGAGATACAGATATCCTCCATCGGGGCGCCCTTAGCACAATCTTCCCCCAGATGGTGTTTCTTATGGCGGCAATAACAAATGCCAACGGCGCCATATCCAGCGTTCTCAATGATTTCCCGGGCATTTTCATAACTGGTTACAGTGGAACTGACCGGAATCTTGTCTTCGTGAACCAGAGCACGAGTCAGCGGTGTTTTGCTGTCAAAGAATTCTTTTGCCATCCCTTCACGGGGATTTTCATACAGATATTCTTGCATCAACCGGGATATTTTTTCTTTGGGCAGATCGGTGCGGTTTTTCATAAAGGTCAATTCAAAAAAACCTATCAAGCCGGGCAATAACAGATAATAGACTTCCCCTTCATAAGGGAGATCCATTACCAGACCTTTTTCACACATGACTTCCAACTGCGGCCGGAGCTCTATCCCGGGAATGCCTGTTACATCGATCAGCTCTTCCAGAGTTGCTTCTTCGAGTGGAAAACGGGAAGCAATAAAGGCTTCATTCTCGGCAAATAGCAAGGACAGAATTTCCCGTAATTTTTCACTGTCAGGAAGTCCAACCGGGTATTTATTCAACCGATCAATCAGCGGAACGATACTGTTTTTACTACCGACATGATGCCCCATGACTACTCCTTTAACCTGCTTTGGCTATTCTGCCATCCGGTAAGTATCTTCCAACGCGATCACCTGCTTCCAGACCTGTTCAAAGTTGGATTGATCTTGTGCCGGTTTTTTGATCATGCTCCGATAAATCTCTTCCTGCTCTGGTAGGTTATTGTGGTTGAGAATCATCTGCAAGGCAAAAGCAGAATAGTCACGAATCAGAAAATCAAAAATTTGTTCCAGAAGATCGCTACCCGGTTGGTAAATACGACTGTTTTCCAGAATCAGCTGGGCATAAACAACCAGTGTAAACAGCTCCCCCGCTGCCAGCATGTAGTCAATATTTCCCATCTGCTCTGGTGTTGGCGGTGCCTGAATCAGCAGTTTTCTGAATAGTTCTATCTGCTCACGGAATATTCCGATGTTTTCCGAGTCAAAACCCTGATAAGCGAGACGATAGTCGGGAAAACGGATTTTCGCCAGTCCACCGGTGAACTGTCTGAACAGGTAACTATCGTCGGCAATGTCATTGCGACGAGGCATTTCCGGGTAATCAATGGGCTCAAAGAAATAGTTGCGGATAAATTTAACATTCAACGCCATGTTGACATGTTCGGTACCTTCCAGCTTAGGGAGCATACCGATATCGCGGAGCGCCATTTCGAAATAAGTGTCCTGTTCAAAGCCCTTGGCAGCGATAATATCGTGCAACTGGTTGACCACCTTCTCACCTTGCGAGGTCACCTTCATTTTGACAATCGGATTAAATAGCAGATAGCGGCGATCGTTATCAGAAGCGCTACGCAGATAATCACCGGCACGCAGGGCAAACAGCTTTGCCGCATTCAATCGAGCATACGCTTCGGTAAATGTTTTGCGCACATGGGGAAAATCGGTAACAAACTGGCCATAAAGGCTACGTTTTGCGGCATGATTGAGGGCTTCGTAGAAACAATGGGTGGCAATGCCGATAGCGGCAAAACCGAGTTCAAACTTGCCGATATTGACCGTGCTCAAGGATGAATCCCAAGCCAGCGGTCCTACCGAGAGAATATCTTCTCGGCAAATCGGGTAATCGTGCAGGCAGTATTCGGCAACGTAGGCCTGGCGGACTCCAGAAGTATCTATTTTTTTGACACATTCGTAGTTTGGATGATCACTTTTAACCACAAAAAACACATATTCACCCGTATCGGCAATCTTTCCAAAGGTTGAAACCAGGGCTGCACAGTTGCCATTACCGATATAATATTTTGTGCCACGGGCCAGATAGTTTCCATCTGGCTGTGGATGGAGCATTACTTCGCTGGAGTAGAGATCGGCACCATGGTCTTTTTCCGACAGGCCGAAAGCAAAGATTCCGCCGTCCTGAAGTAATTGAGCCGTCTGGTGTTTGATAGCTTCGTTGTTGCCCATCCAGATTGGTCCCAGCCCGAGGATGGTAACCTGCCAGGTATACCAATAGCACAGGCCATAAAAAGCCAGAATTTCGTTAAACGTACCGATGCGTCCCATGTCCCAACGGGAATCAGCTGCGCCATATCCGGAAGGGGTGAGCATGGTGGCGAAAACTTTTTCCTCTTTGATGAAATCGAGAAAATCCTCGTACCAAATCATCGCCTGATCGTCTTCTTTGATCTTCTTCAGGCCCTTTTTTTCAAAAAAGGCGATGGTTTTTTCCACCAGTTTGCGGGACTTTTCGTCAGCGTGTTCGCGTTGATAATTGTGTGGATTGAACAGGAGCATATTCTTACCCTCTCAAACTTATGGCAGTAGGTTAAGAAAACTGTGAAAAATCTGCTTTACGCTTTTCAATAAAGGCGTTGATTGCTTCCTGAGCTTCTGGTTTCGCTAATTGGTGAAGGAATAATTCTCCCTCTTCACCCATCACTTCAGCAACTTGCTGAGCCTGATTTTTTTTCAGGAGGGATTTCGTCAGTCGAACAGATGCGGCTGGTTGCGCTGCAAGTTGTAAACATTTTACCTCGACCTGATCGCGCAAATCAGGAGGGGAGAAAACGTGGTTAACCAGACCAAGTTCCAGTGCCCTTTTAGAATCAATCGTTTCACCAAGAAGTAATATCTCTGAAGCTCGTAGATGACCGACCAACTTTGGTAACAGGTAACTGGATGCTGCTTCAGGGCAAAGGCCAAGGTTGACAAACGGGAGTCTGAGTCTAGCGGTTTCATCAGCATAGACAAGGTCACAGTGAAGCAGCATGGTGGTGCCAATACCAACCGCTGCCCCTCTGACCATTGCAATCACTGGTTTCTTCGCCTGACTGATCGCCCGTAAAAATCGGAAAACTGGACTATTTTCTCCCGCTGGGGGATTCTTGGCAAAGTCACGTAGATCATTACCGCTGGTAAAACAGCTCTCAGTACCATGCAGCAGTATCACGCGAATTTGATCATCCTGCTCTGCAGATTCCAGAGCGGCGGTCATAGCATCGTACATGGCTAGCGTTAGGGCGTTTAGTTTTTCCGGACGTTGAATACCAATCCGTAAAATTCCTTTGTCCTGGGAGGTTGTTATCAACCCCATTTCATCACTCATTATTTAATCCATTCTTTAAAGAATATTTCGACCTGCCTTAAATCCGTCGTGTATTGCGTCAAAAACCATCGCAGGTTTTTTTGCATCGCCAACAACCTGGCAGGGGATATGTTGTTCAGCAGCAATTTTCTGCAATGGATTATAGGCTTTGGTTCCAACCGCGAGAACAACTGTCTCTGCGGGAACTTCCTGGCGCTGCCCCGCTTGTTCAATAATGACCCCAGAAGGGGTAATTTCCAAAACTTTTGCTTCGGTGCGGGTATTGATTGCAGAGCGTTTGACATCTTGTAGCATGCTCCAGCGGGTTGATTTGCCGAAGTTTGTTCCTAACTTATCAATTATTTCGATCAAAGTGACTTGCTTGTTTCCTGTTGTTGCAAGACGATAAAGTTCTTCTATCGACTCAGTCTGATGGATGAGCAAAAATTTCAATTCCTCACCTGACAGGGTGCCTTGTTCGACCAGTAACAAAGCGGTTTCAATTCCGACAGAACCGCCACCGATAATAACGACTCGCTGCTCGGTTAGCACTTTCCCAGCCAGTACATCCCAAGCCTGGACAACATGCGGCAGGTCATCACCAGGGATATTTGGAAGAATGGGGATTCCCCCTGTTGCCAAGATCAGGGCGTCCGGTTTGTGCTCACTCAAAAGTTGCTTATCGACCGTTGAATTGAGGACAATCTGCACTTTTAAATTTGATAGTTGACGTTGCAGATCTTCCGCAAGAACTGAAAATTCTTCCCGTCCCGGAGGGGCTCCCGCCAGATGAAGCTGCCCACCCAAATTCAGATTCTGTTCGTGAAGAACAACCTGATGGCCCTGCTCGGCAGCGGCAATTGCGGCACTCATCCCAGCAGCACCACCACCTACCACCAACACTTTGCGGGGGTGATCGGTCAATTTTGGAGCTGTCTCAACTTCTTTTCCCACACGGGGATTACAAAGACATTCCACTGATTTCATTTTGAATAGATTATCGAAACAACCTTGAGCACAGGCAACACAATGAGTGATCTGGTTTTCCCGATGCTCGTGGGCTTTATTTGGTAGTTGTGGATCGGCAATCAGAGCTCGTCCCATGGCAACCATATCGCAGAAACCACTTATAATCAGATGGCGTGCCACGCCAGGGTCGTTGATCCGGTGGCTGGCGATTATGGGAACCTTGACTTCGTTGCGGATGTCCCGGGCAAGATAGGCAAAAACACCACGCGGAACTTTTGTAACAATCTGCGGGACTTCAGCTTCATGCCAGCCGACATTAATACTGAGTGCATCGGCGCCGGCTTCAACCAGTTTAACCGCGAAAGCTTTTAATTCAGCCCGGCCAATTCCCCCTGGCATAAAATCGTTGCCATTGATTCTCACCAGCAGCGGAAAATCATCCCCGGTTGCCGCCTTGACTGCTTGCACAATTTCCAAACCAAAGCGCATCCGGTTTTCTAAACTACCGCCGTAGCGATCCTGACGCTGATTGGTCAGTGGAGATAGAAATTCGCTGATCAGGTACCCGGTTCCTGCGAGGATTTCCACCGCATCAAACCCTGCAGCTTTAACCCGACCGGCAGCATCGGCAAAGCGCTGAATTATTGTGCTAATATCTCCATCTTCCAGCTCGCGAGGAGTTTCTCTGGTCATCCGTGATGGAATGGGTGACGGTGCCACCGGTTTCTTGCCACCAAGAAAGAGAGAAAAATTATACCGGCCGGCATGATTGAGTTGCACGCAGGCAGCCGCACCTTCATTTTTGATGGCTGTTGCCAGTTTCGTCAATCCGGGAATAAACTCATTCTGATGAGCGCCAATATTTCCCGGAAGGCCGGAAAGTTCATCAATTGTCGCGTAGCCAACACAGATCATGCCGACACCACCTTTAGCCCGCTCAATATAAAAATTGATCAGCTGGTCGGTGACGGTAAATTTACGGCACATATTAAGGTGCATAGCCGGCATTAGAATTCGGTTTTTTAATTCCAGATTGCCAATAGAAATGGGATCAAATAGTCGATCAGATGTCATTGAGTTTTCCTATTCATATTTGAATCAGGCGATGGCATGTGAAAACTTATCCGCAACTGGTGAAAACAGATCAATATCAATCAGCACATTCCGCAGAAGTTCCGGTTCAGCAAGGAAATCGCGCAAAAAGACAACTTCAGAGACCTTTAAGTAGCTGACAAAAGGATGCTTAGTGTCGTCCTGAAACAGTTTAGTTACAATTTCTGCAGGAGACATCTCCGGCGGCAGTTTATTGATTCGTGCTGCCCGTTCGAGGAGCTTACCGACATAAAAAAGGAGGCAACTGTCAACACTGTCAATCGTTTGCCGATGCCCGGGTAAAATTTGTTTATCGCGTAAAGTCACCAGTTTAGCCAGGCTTTCGCAGTAAGCGGCATAGTTGCGAAAGCGTTCTCCGGTGAGCAAATCAACATCAAATAGTGGGGTTTGGAAAATACCTTGGAGCATGACATCGCCAGTAATGGCCCAGTCTGAACCGATCAACACCATGTCGCTCTGGGAATGACCGGGACAGGGGAGCGCAGCCAAACCAAGCTGCGCGGGGAGAGATTCTTCAATAATCTGAAAATTTTCCGGCAATGGAGGGAAAACGGTACCATCATTCATGTTGTCCCGGAAGCTTTCCAGAAATGCAGATTCAAAACCGATCTGTAACATCAGATCATACATCAATTCCAGACGTTCCTTGTGCCGGACAATCTTTAAATGGTCACGAAATGGCAGGTAAATTGTGGCATCAGTTTCTTGCTCGAGCCAGTTCACCAAACCATAGTGATCGATATGGCAATGGGTAATGATGACATGTTTAAGATGATCAAGATCCAAATTCTCCCGCAAATACTGTTTGGCTTCTTCGGTTGGAGGACCGGTGTCAAAGAGGACCAGTTCTCCAGCGATCTCGGCGCTGTAGCAGTGCACTGGACCAACAACATATTCGGTATTTATGGTGTGTTGAGTGGGGATCATATATGGTCAAATTCCATGAACAACAGGTGACAAAAATCAATCCCTCTTCCTGAGGGAGGGGGCAGGGAGAGGGATTGATTAGAAGGTAGAGATAATCCAGTCAGAAAATATACTTTTCTGTTTCGCTGGCGGCTGCAGCCAGAGTCCGTTTAGCTTGCAACAATCCGGTTGCATCGTACTTGGTAAAGCGCCGTACTCCGGAGAGGATCATGGCCAAGGTGTCT
This sequence comes from Desulfuromusa sp., assembly GCA_033791405.1. GTDB lineage: Bacteria > Desulfobacterota > Desulfuromonadia > Desulfuromonadales > Geopsychrobacteraceae > Desulfuromusa. The sequence continues at coordinate 99 of JASJGT010000072.1, read as the reverse complement.
CCCTCTTCGACAAAATATGCTCCCTTACGGGCTGCGCTGGCGGCAACTTCTGTTGCACCAAAAGTGAAAACTTTAACCGCGGCTTTTAACTGCTCCTGT
>JASJGT010000071.1:0-5213 GCA_033791405.1 Desulfuromusa sp. | reverse complement strand
GAACAGCCGGAAACCGCTTCAGAAACAGTTATTGCGGAACCTGCTACAAGTACGGTGACTGAAGAGGTGATCACTGAAAATCAGTTGCCCGGGCAAACGCCTAAACCAATGGTCTTGATTGAGGGGCCACAACTTGTGAATCAAGGCGATGAATTTACCTTGAGTCTTCATGTGTATGAGATGAATTCTCTATTCAGTGCTCCCCTGTATGTTCAATATGATCCACAGTTGTTTGAATTTATCGGTGCCGCAGAAGGAACTTTTCTCAATCAGGAAAATGCATCAACCGTTTTCACCCATACAGTTCTCAACCCGGGTGGGAGAATTATTATCGGATTGAAACAGGGTACTGACGGGCAGGGTATTTCCGGAGGTGGAGAGTTGTTCAGCATGCAGTTCAAAGCAAAAGCTGTTGGCAAAGCTGAAATCATGCCGACCCGGACAAATTTCAGGAATGTAGAGGGTGAGCGAGTCGCGGTCACTAGTTTTGGTTTGATGATCGAAGTCGCTCCATAGATCTGACTGATGCGAACTCAGCGGATAAAAAAATGCTCAGGCCTGACCCTCATTGAGCTGGTGATTGCCATGGCCATTCTGGCCATTCTGGCAGCGACAGTGATTCCGTTGTCTGAGGTGACGGTCACGCGCACGAAAGAACTGGAACTGCGCCGATCTTTGCGGGATATCCGCAGTGCAATTGATGCCTATAAGCTGGATTACAACAAAGCGGTTGTGGAAAAGAAGATCTTTGCCACCGTTGGAGAGTCGGGTTATCCCGAAGAGCTGGAAAAACTTCTGGAAGGAAGCGATTGGGGCGGTTTGTATCCCTTTAAAAAGAAATACCTGCGCCGAATCCCCAAAGATCCCTTTGATCGAGACAATTATGGCTGGGGGTTGCGTTCCTATATTGATGACGCTGACTCAACCGTGTGGGGCGGTGAAGATGTTTATGATGTTTACAGTCAGAACGAAGACATTGCTCTGGATGGAACCATTTATCGGGACTGGTAGCTTATCAGTGTCAAAATAACTTGTGAGAGCAGTAAAATGAAGAACTGGTTGAAGAATATAAAAATGGGTCATAAAGGCTTTACTCTGTTCGAGTTATTGGCGGTCATGGTTATCCTGTCAGTGCTGGCCAGCATCGCTGTGCCAAGCTACAAACGCAGTCAGATCAAAGCGAGAGAATCGGTCCTGGCCGAAGATCTCTACCAGATGCGTCGCTCAATTGATGCTTTTTTTGCCGACCATGGTCGCTATCCAGACAGCCTGGATCAATTGAGCAGCAACAAATATTTACGCGACATCCCCCGCGATCCATTTACCCTGAAAAATGATAGCTGGAATTGTCTCCCTCCCGAACCTGCCGAAAATGGGCAGTTAGCTGAAGGTGGTTGTTTTGATGTGCGCAGTGGAAGTGATCTGATCGGCATGAACGATATTCCCTATCAGGAATGGTGATGTTGCAAAGGAGCTGCTTTGAAAGTAGCGGCCTTAATAACCAGCGCGGTGCCGTTCTGCTGATGGTGCTGGTGAGTGTCACTCTGTTGGGGTTGCTGGCAGGGATAGCCGGATCCAGCTGGCAAACGATTGTGCAACGCGCCAAAGAGGCTGATTTGCTCTGGAAAGGGGACCAGATCCGTCAGGCGATCGGCAGCTATTATAACGCTTCCCAGAGCAAGGGCACCATCCCCAGAGTCCTCCCTCCAACGCTGGATCATCTCATCCTGGATTCGCGTTTTCTGGAAACTAAGCGGCACTTACGCAGCCTCTACCCCGATCCAATGACGGGTATAGACTGGGTGGTCATCAAGGGGCCAAGTGGCCGCGTGATGGGTGTCAGATCCAGCTCGGACAAAGTGCCTTTTAAGCAGGATGGATTTTCAGAAGCCAACCGGAGCTTTAGCGGTCAACAAAGCTACAAAAACTGGCAGTTTATTTATCAACCAAAACAAAGTACACTACCGAAAAAAATTGCCACCCAAGGCTAAAGACAGGTGTTTTTACAGTTTTATTATCGCAATCAATTGAGGGATAAATAGCCTGCACCTGAAGAATGACACAAGGCTCCCCCCCTTTTTTCAGATGTGATCAAAAAAGTTAAGAACCCCTGACAAAACTGGGAGGCTATCTTATAAATCCGTTTCCATGGGATGGTGAATTGACAATCGTTAAAGCTGTTACAAGAGGAATTTTAACTGGCTATGTCCCATTTTATTTTAATCAAAAATAAAATATCAAAAAAAAACCATAGCAAGAGGATCCTGAAACAACAAATTGTCGAAAAATCTTACTGTTATCTTTCTGCTCTTCGGAACGCTACAGCATGACCACGCAGCGAAAGGCGATTCTTTACGGCCTTGGTGCGGTTCTACTCTGGTCAACGGTCGCAACGGCGTTTAAATTATCACTCCGGCATCTCAGCCCGATTGAACTGCTCCTCTATTCTGGCTCCTTCTCAACTCTTCTATTGGGGGCAATCCTGCTCTTTCAAGGAAAATTTCACTTGGTATTCCAGTGTAGTCGGCGTGAATATCTGTTATCGATCCTGCTGGGGCTGCTCAGTCCTTTTCTCTACTATCTGATTCTGTTCAAAGCCTATGATCTGCTGCCAGCACAACAAGCTCAACCACTCAATTATACCTGGGCAATCACACTCTCTTTGCTCGCCGTTCCGTTATTGAAACAGAAAATCGGTTGGCAACAGTGGCTGGCGCTGCTGGTGAGCTATTGTGGCGTGCTGGTGATTGCCACCGAAGGGCAGCCGTTTAGCCTGCAGTTTACCAATCCGCTCGGCGTCGCGCTGGCATTGATCAGCACTGTCATCTGGGCGCTTTATTGGATTTTCAGCACCCGTGACCGCCGCGACCCGGTCGTCGGGTTGTTCGTCAACTTTCTCTGTAGTTTCCCGTTTGTCTTCGGCTATTACCTGCTGACGACAGAATTAAGAATACCACCCCTCAACGGGCTGTTAGGCGCAGCCTATGTGGGGACTTTTGAAATGGGGATCTGCTTCGTGCTCTGGTTAATGGCAATGAAATTAACCGACAGTACCGCAAGAATCAGCAACCTCATATTCCTCTCCCCATTCCTCTCCCTGGTATTTATCCATTTTCTGGTTGGAGAAGAAATTTTGATTGCAACCTACACGGGGCTGATTCTGATCGTTGCTGGCCTGTTCTGCCAACGCATCAAATAAGATTACCTTTCCACATAAAAATGTGTATTATAAGAAACCGTTAAGTATTCTAGCAAAAACAACCCTGAAGTACTTGATATTGTTTTGTATAAAAGGAATGGCACATGGCACAAATTCACGATGATCTCACCCAAAAAATTTCCACCCTACAGGAAGAAAATCAACGCCTGCAACAATCCCTGCAAGCAGTGCAAGATAGTTCAGATCGCTGCAAAGATTTAATCGAGTTCGCTGCTGATGCAATCTTCATGGGTGATCCAGCGGGAAATATCATCGATACCAACCAAAGTGCCGCTATTCTAAGCGGCTATAGCTATGCGGAACTGGTTGATATGAATCTCGGCCAGTTATTTACAGAAGCTGAGCAGCAACGTGCTCCGCTAAGATATGATCTCCTCAAACAGGGGGAAACAGTCAAAACTGAACGCATCCTCAGCCGCAAAGATGGAAACCCCGTCCCCGTTGAAATGCACAGTCGAATGATGCCGGATGGTTCGTATCACTCCTTTATGCGTGACATAAGTGAGCGTAAACAAGCCGATGAAGCTCTACGTATTTCTGAGGAAAAATTTTCTCAGGCCTTTAAACTGTGTCCTGATGCAATAACCCTGTCTCGTCTTGTTGATGGCACTTTTCTCGAAGTCAATCAAGGCTTCAGCAATATTATCGGGTGGACGCACGACGAGGTTATTAACCGTAGCGCTCGTCTCGGCGATCTTGATATCTGGGCTCGGGAGGAGGATCGTGAGCAGTTTGTTAGCACACTTCGCCAACACGGCGAAATCAAGGAAATAGAGATTAGCTTTCGGCACAAAAATGGACAGTTTTCAAACTGCTTGGTGTCTGCACGAACAATCGAAATCAATGCTGAACCCTGCATGCTGTCTATAATCCATGACATCAGCGAACGTAAAAAGGATCAGGAGAAACAAAAACAACTTGAAGAACAGCTGCTGCGTGCTCAAAAACTTGAAAGTCTGGGCGTTCTGGCAGGTGGGATTGCTCATGATTTCAATAACATCCTGATGGCAGTGATCGGTCATTGTGAGCTCGCTCAGCGTCGCCTAACTGTTGAATCTCCTGCAATGGAGAATCTGCATCAGATTAAACTGGCGACCAGTAAAGCTGCAGACCTATCCAACCAGATGCTTGCATATTCAGGAAAGGGGAAGTTTATTGTCGAACCATTGAACCTTTCTCTGATCGTTGAAGAAATGGAACAGATACTGGCCGTTTCTAGCAGCAAGAAAGCCACCTTACGTTATGACCTTGCTCCAGACCTTCCCAGTTTTGAAGCTGATGCAACTCAATTACGCCAGATTCTCGTGATTCTTGTTATCAATGCCTCCGACGCCATTGGAGAAGATAGCGGAGTCATAGCAATTTCGTCAGGAGTTATGGATTGCGACCACACCTATCTACAGCAAACCTGGCTGAATGAGAACCTCGCTGAAGGTCGCTACGTTTTCATCGAAGTTGCAGATACTGGCTGTGGTATGAGCCCAGAAACACTGCCACGTATTTTTGAACCATTTTTCAGCACAAAATTTACCGGCCGTGGACTTGGAATGGCTGCTGTTTTGGGAATTGTTCGTGGTCATAGCGGTGCGATAAAAATCTACACTGAAGTTGGTAAAGGGAGCACTTTTAAAATTTTATTGCCCGCATCAACCCTGCTAGCAACCAAGCGGGATCTTGAAATTGAAGATATGTTATTACAGACAAGTGGACTGGTGTTATTAGTTGACGACGAAGAAACCGTCAGAGATATTGGAAAAGAGATGCTGGGTGAATTTGGGTTTGAAACGGTCACCGCTTGTGATGGTAAAGAAGCGTTAGATATTTTCAAACAGCAGCATAATCAAATCAGTTTTGTCCTGATGGATCTAACCTTGCCCCGAATGAACTGAGAAGAAGCTTTTCGAGAGTTCAAGAAAATTGACCCCGACGTCAAAGTCATTATCTGCAGTGTCTACAATGAACAGGAAATCTCACAACACGTTGTCGGTTAAGG
>JASJGT010000070.1:0-4545 GCA_033791405.1 Desulfuromusa sp. | reverse complement strand
GAGGTATCCAGATAACAAATATCCCCAAAGTTTGAATAGGGATGATGATCAATATTAATCATCGTTTGACAGAGATCTTTTACCGGCAATGCTGTTCTGTCAACATCGCCAGCATCAAGAACAAAAGCCACATCAAATTTTTTGTCATCGGGCAAAACATCGCAGAGAAAATCAGATTGCGGAAGAAACCGCATAACTTCAGGTACGCCATCAACATTATAGGCAACAACATCTTTTCCCATGTCACGTAAAGCCAAAGCTAAGCCAAGGGTTGAACCGATAGCATCACCGTCAGGGTTTTCATGAGCAACAACCAGAAAACGTTGATTATTCTCAATCTGCTCAATTATCTGCTGGATTATCATTCAAGTCGTCCTGAACCTGATGCAGCAAAGCATCAATTTTCTGACCATAATCAATTGATTCATCATATCTAAAATAAATATTTGGGACAAAACGGAGCTGCAATACCTTTCCCAATTCCCGACGAATATAAGGAGCTGCGCTCTTCAGTCCTTTTGCGACATCCTTGCGGTCGGCATTTTTATCGCTAACAGTAAAAAATATTTTTGCAGATCCTATATCGCGGGACATTTGGACCCCGGTTACAGTCACCGAAGCGACCCTGGGATCCTTAATGTTGTACATTAATAGACGGGTTGTTTCTTTGTGAATTTGCTCGCCAACTCGTTCAGGACGATAACTACTCAACGGATTTCTTCTCCATAATGTAAATACTCAACATCCAGATCAATAATCTCGACAAGCCCAGACGAGTATAGTTCGTCCTCAAGGTTTTTAAAAACTGACTGAACTATTGATTCGTTTCCGGCCACCATACTGGCGGCAATAATAGCTCGCTGCAACAGATCCAAGTGGCCTACCTCTGCAACTGATAGGGGAAATCTAGAGCGCAGACGATTCAACAGTCGACTAACCTGAGAGCGCTTCTGTTTTAGCGAATGGATATCAAACAAACGTAAATCGACGCGAATGACGCCAACAATCATTGTTATTACCAATTCTGAAATTAAAGTGCGGTTTTCACCTCTTCAATTTCAAAGACTTCGATAATATCGCCAACTTTAATATCGTTGTAATTTTCCAGACCTATACCACATTCATACCCATTACCTACCTCTTTGACATCATCTTTGAAGCGTTTCAATGAGCTTAGCTTGCCCTGCCAGACAACGACACTGTCTCTAACCAATCGGGTCTGGGCATTACGGATAATCTTACCATCGACAACATAACAACCCGCTATTGTGCCAACACGTGAAACATGGAAAGTATCCCGAACCTCGACACGCCCCAGCTCTTTTTCTTGAAGTGTCGGAGCCAGCAACCCTTCCATTGCATCACGGATATCATTTACGGCATCATAGATGACTGAATATAGGCGGATATCAACTTTTTCAACTTCAGCCAAGATTTTTGCTTTAGTTTCAGGGCGGACATTGAATCCCAGGACAATGGCATTTGATGCCGTAGCTAAAGTTATATCACTTTCTGATATTCCACCAACACCGGTATGAATAACATTCAAGCGACATGCGTCTGTCGACAATTTTTCCAAGGCATCACGAACGGCTTCAACTGACCCCTGAACATCAGCCTTAACAATAACCGAGAGTTCTTCTACAATACCTTCCTGCATTTTTTCAAACAATTGCTCAAGTGAAACCTTGCTGCTCTTGGACAGATCTATTTCACGCTGTTTCGACTGACGATGCTGGGAAACATCTTTGGCCGCTTTTTCATTTTCAACCGCATGGAAGCTGTCTCCAGCATTCGGCACTCCACCCAGACCGGTTACTTCAACCGGAAATGCGGGGCCTGCCTCTTTAACCTGAGAACCGGTTGCTGTCGTCATTGAGCGAACCTTACCGAAGTGCAGGCCAGCAACAATAGCGTCACCTATTTTCAATGTTCCATCCTGAACCAGAACCGTTGCAATCGGGCCACGACCTTTGTCCAGGCGGGCTTCAACAATTGAGCCCTTAGCACGTTTATTCGGGTTAGCCTGCAACTCAAGAACTTCAGCTTGGAGCAGAACCATCTCCAACAATGTATCTAGGTTGGTCTGTTGCTTGGCTGAAACTTCAACAAAAATTGTGTCGCCGCCCCACTCTTCAGGAACAAGTTCGAATTCAGTCAATTCCTGTTTGACCCGCTCAGGGTTTGCATCAGGTTTATCAATTTTGTTGACAGCTATGATGAGCGGAACACCGGCAGCCTTGGAGTGATTAATCGCTTCCTTTGTTTGCGGCATCACCCCGTCATCGGCAGCAACAACCAGAATAACAATATCTGTCACCCCAGCTCCACGGGCACGCATCGCGGTGAAAGCTTCGTGACCCGGAGTGTCCAGGAAGGTTATCTTTTTATCATCCAACTCAACATCATATGCACCAATATGCTGAGTAATTCCACCAGCTTCACCATCTGTTACGTTGGCTTTACGAATAGCATCAAGCAAACTGGTTTTACCATGATCGACATGACCCATGATGGTAACAATTGGTGGGCGAGCTTCAAGATCTTCGGCTTTATCCTCCACCTCTTTTGTCGGTTCAATCGCCAAGACTGTCTCTTCATCAAACGCAACATTCTCAACTTCATGATTGAATTCAGAAGCCAGAATTGCTGCAGATTCGAAATCAAGGGGATGGTTGATTGTGACCATCGATCCCTGTCGCATCAATTCAGCAATCAGCTCATTAGCCTTCACACCCATCCGCTTAGCTAATTCACCAACAGTAATTGAGTCACTGATTCGAACCACTCTCTTTATCGCCTTACTGACTGTAACAGCCGTCTGCTTGCCCTGTTTTGAATGTTTCCCGCCACGTTTTTTCTTATTTCCAGCACGACCAGGCTCGAAAACCTCGACTCTCCGACCACGCCGCGATACACGGCCATCCTGAGCTTCGGATTTTTCTCCCCGACGCCCTTTATTGCGTTTTTTATCCCGTCCTTCTTTTTCAGGCAGTGGTTGTTCAATCGGTGCAAGCGGAGCAGGGTCAACACGCTTACGCCCCTGGCTGGGAGTAGCTGCTGGATGAGCAGGCCGCACTGTTTTTTTGTCCTTGTAGGTTGGACGTTCAGCAGTACGAGGTTTGCGCTGTACAGCTACTTTTTTTGGCGGCAATTCTACACGACCCAAAATTTTTGCATGGTCACCGGTTACTTTTTCAACAGCCGGAGACTTAACTTTCTTAGGCTTTTCTTCTGGAGTAGGTTCTATTTCAGCAGCTTCAACCGTTTTTTCTATCTTTTCTTCTGCAGACTCATCTGTTGTAGTTTCTATTGAATCTGATTCAGCTTGTGGAGAGGCAACAGCCTCAGCAGAAGCTACAGGCTCATCTTTTCCTGTGGCCTCTTCAGCGGGGCTATCTTCCGCCTCGATAACAAGCTCAGAGACAGCTGTTTCTTCAGCTACAGGTTGTTTTTCCTCTACCGCTGCGCGCACAACTGTTCGCCGCCGCCGAATAATTCCAGGTTTTATCCTGGCTTCTTCAACTTTTTCTTCAGGAGGATTAATGAAATCCTCAAACTTCCGCAGATCTTCCTCGGCCAGAGAACTTGAATGGGAGGCTACTTCGATTCCAGCTTCATCCAACTTGCTCAGTAACTCTTTACTTTCGAGTCCCATTTTCTTTGCGAGTTCATGTACTCTTACCTTGCCCATCAATTCTCCCTTACCAGTTGCTCATACCTGCGCAGTTCATTTAATAGCGAGTCGGCTAGCAAGCCATTCTGAACTGCTATAACACTTCGCTCTTCCTTGCCAATCATCTGCCCGATCATTTGCTTATTATATAAATGGGCAGTAGCAATATCTTCTCTTTTTGCCAATCCCTCAATCTTGCTGCCAATCCCAGAGGAAATATCATCTGCAATGATAACCAAAGCTATGGATGATTTTTTTCTTAGTGCATCAATGATCATGTTACTACCAGAGATAAGTTGTCCTGATTTGCGGGACATCCCAATCAAGTTCGTAATTTTTTGTTCTACAGCCATGATCAATTGCTGCATTAATTGAGTTGTATCAACTGAATAATTCGGTACTTTAAAACAGCGCTGAAAACTATTTTTTTTCACAGCATCGCGTAAACATTCGGCTGTAAAGCATGTATAAGCACCACGACCGGGCAAACGCTGACGATAATCAACCAGAACGGCTCCATCCGGAGCAACAACATAACGGACAAGTTGGTTCTTGTCTTTTGTCTGGCGGCAAGCGACACAAGTTCGCTGCGGCCCCTTTTCAGCAACAGTCATAATATACTAAATATTCAATCTTCAGCTTTATCTGGTTCCACCTCTTCAGCCACAATCTCAGTTGCTTCCTCAGTTGCTTCCTCAGTTGCTTCCTCAGTTGCTTCCTCAGTTGCTTCTGAAGTTGCTTCTGAAGTAGGCAGATCCGAACTCTCCTCTACAGCACTGTCTTCAACTGTATCAGTTTCATCCGCCGCCGGAGCACTTTCTGCCTGCTCCTCTTCCTGAGCATTTGTTTCACTCTTAATATCGATCTTC
>JASJGT010000069.1:0-18799 GCA_033791405.1 Desulfuromusa sp. | reverse complement strand
GGTTGAGAAAAATCAGCGGTCCTTTCACGACCTGAGGTAATAGAAATATTAGCAACCGCCAGATCGTTTTTCCCCGCGACGGTATCATTGATCATATCCGAAAATTGCTGATATTCGTTCCAGCGATATGTGATGGGAATTTCTTTGGCTATCTGATCCCATAATTCAACCGAAAAACCCGTCAACTCTCCTCCAGAATAAAACATGAAGGGAGGTCTTTCGATGGTGCCTACGATCAATTCATCTGCAGAGAAAGCAGACGCCGGGGATAAAAAGATGACAAAACCCAGAAATATGAGAATAATTTTATTGCTCATTTTCTTAAAATCTCAGGGAGGAAAAATTATTGGAGATCTAGAACAAAAACTGATAACGGAATAAATACGTCACGTATAATAACCTATTGTGTTATAAAATTACGATTATTTTATCATTAAAATAAAAATGCAGACAAATAAAAAAAATGTGATAATATTGGTTCGGATTTGTAGGTGGGTTTTTAACTATTAACTAAAGGGGAGTAAAAAATGGATTATGTAGAAGATGTAAAAAAGTATGCATCAAAGGTAAGTGAATCTGCTGTCGCTGGTATTGTGAGACATTGTGGTATTGCGTTGAGAAGCAAAGATGCTTCGATGGTTTCCTGCTCACAGAAGCCTGAACTGGCAACAGTTCGTAATAGTTTTCTGAAAAAGAAACTGGCTTTGACCGACAGCGATGCTGATTTGGATAGTGCTATCGATGCCGTATGCAAAACAATGGGAAGCAGCAATCGCAATAAATCACGAGTGACTTTCTATTACCTGCTGGCTGAGAAGTATGGAAAACTTTCATTGTTTGAAAAATAAAAAAGAATAGTTTCTTGTTAAACAACAAAAGCCGCTTTTGGACATCCAAAGGCGGCTTTTGTTGTTATTTAAACTTTTCCACCATCCAGAAAATCTTGATATTCTTTCAATTTTTCCCATTCTTTGACGTCAGCCATGCGTGCCTGCTCAGGCCAGGTTTCCGGGTTGTGCATTTTAAAACGCGATCCAGCAGCTAAAAGGATCTGCCGAATCTGATCAGAACTTGCTGCTGACAGCTCAGCCCAGGTATTGATCCCTGCAGACTTAAGCAGCTCCTCAATTTTAGGTCCAATCCCCTCGACAATTTTCAGATCATCTTGAGCGTATCCAGATAGACCCCCCAAATTGCCAACAATTGATGGCGTTGCGTGTTCCCCGGAATCAGGAATAAAATCAGGGATATTTCCACCAACAAGATATTGCTGATATTTATCCAACTCAGACCATAGGCCTTTAGCCGCCATGCGTGCTTGCTCAGGCCAGGTTTCAGGGTTGTGCATTTTAAAACGCGATCCGGCAGCCTCGAGAACACCCTTTAGTGCCGACATTTCACTGGCTGCAAGCTGATCCCAGGTATTAATTCCTGCAGTTTTCAATAACTGCTCAATCTTGGGACCAATCCCTTCGACTATTTTCAAGTCATCACGTTTAAACGCTGGCTCTTGGATAGATTCGTGAACCAGAGACTTGCGAAAGAAAAAACCAATAAGCAAACTGATAAAGAGTAAAAGTAAAACCGTAAAGGTCGCGTCAGAACCATCATATCTCAGCATAATATCTGTAAACATTGTCCTATCCTTTCAATAAGAAGTAGCGTAGCAAAATACATTCATTTATTTGATGGTCACTTCTACTCTTCGGTTCAGCTTGCGACCTTCACTTGATGTGTTGCTTGCCGTGGGCAGCCCCTCACCTTTAGATGAAACAGAGATCAGGTCTGATTTAACACCCAACTTTATCAGCAACATCTTAACTGCATCTGCCCGCAACAGGGCTAACTTCTGATTATGTGTTTCATCACCAACACTGTCGGCGTGACCAACAAGTTCAACCAGCTGTAGATTTGAATTGATTTGATCCACCATAACGCCAGTCAATTCAATTTGTTCGTCAGATTGGGTTGAATTGGTTTCAAAATAGAATGATTGTTGATATTCAAAACGACTATTTCCAGCGCTCAGTGGTGGACTAACGGCCATATTAGAAAATTTGACCAGGTCAAATGGATGGTCTGCTTTCCAGTCAGGGTGAGAAAATTCCTCACTGACCAGTTTCATTCTTTCACGTTCAATCCTTAGATCAGAAAGTGAATCAGCAAGCAATTCTCGGACATTGTACGCTCTTGCCAATCCCAGATCGGAAAAGTCGGTATTGTTGATTTCATCAGCACCAAAGAAACCGGTAACTTTTAAATTGTTACCTTCCGGCATATCTGTGAAAAGCTGCTGTTTAAAAGCGTCAAAACCATCACCCAGCTGTGGTGTGGCGCTACCCCAATTGAAATAGAGCGGCCATTCAGGAAGAGCGGCTATGGGCTCAGTCAATTTTTTTATCGTCGGTTCAGCCAGTAGTGGCTGCGATATCTGAACCGTTTCTGGTTGTGCTCCACATTGGTTCTTTATTTTACAGACATACAACCAGACTGAGATTATCAACCAGATAATCAAAGCAAGGATCATCAAACCCCATATCTTGCCACTAGTTCTCCCGGTTAATTGATTAACCACGAATCGAAGTAAATACCCCAAAATAAATGCAATAATCAGTAGGACAAAAATTGTAATTGCTGAACTCATAAACACCCTCCCCTTTCTTTTATCAAAACTTAATTTGGCTACGGAAAATTATTGGTTAGTTGACTGAAATAAACATTTTAACGCAAATCTTTATAGATACAATCAATTATGATTACAGAAATTGTAATAATTGGTCTCATTGTTCTTAACTAGGTTGTATGCAGAGAAAGAATTGAGGCTTGAATTAGACAGTTTCAGTTGAGGTGCTAGGGAAAAAAAGTGGCCACACTTCAGCAAAAATCATCCCGGCAACAATAAGTCCACCGCCAAACCAGCCGATCGCTGTGAGCCGATCACCGGCTAACCAAATAGAAAACATCGCAGCAAACACTGGTTCAAGAGTATAGATAAGAGCCGCTCTGGTTGGAGTTGTGCGGTTTTGAAAAGTCGTCATCGCCCAGAAGGCATAAACTGTGGCAAACACAGAAGTGAGAAGGAAGGCAAAAATCAGCGATCCAGTCCAAGCTTGTGGCCAGGAAACTGGCTCAAAAAACAGACTGCCGATTAAATAGAGGAGTGCAGCAGTGGCAATCTGGACAAAAGTGAGTGCTTTACCGTCATAGCCCTTAGTGAATACGTCGAGGCCGAGAATGTGTAGGGCAATAAAAACAGAACAGATAACGACCAGCAGATCACCAAAGTTGATCGACCAAGGAGTATGCCAGGTTAATAGAAATAGTCCAAGCAAGGCAAAACCTACCCCAATTTTTGATCCAAATGCCGCTGGTTTTTTCAATAATGGTCCGGCTAACAAGGGGACCCAGATAACACCAAGACCGGTCAGAAAGCCGGTGTTTGCAGAAGATGTCCGTTCCAGTCCGAATGTTTGAAAAATAAATGCAAGTGCCAGCAGGGTTCCAAGGATGCCCCCTATCATCCAGCCGCGCTTATCCAGTGTAGCAAACCCTGATTTTCCAGCTAAAAAAGCCAGAATAATAGCCGCGATAGCAAACCTTACCCAGAGGAACGCCATAACTGGCATTTCAGTAATGGCATCTTTCACAATAGGAAAGGTTGCCCCCCAGAAGAGGGTTACTGATGCGAGAATTAATTCAGCAAAAAGTTGCTGTTTATTTATCTTGTGGGTATTTTTCACAGTAATGTAAATCCAAGCGAAGCTTGTAAGTTCTTGTTTATAATGAGGACGCTATGGTATAAGCGAAATGTTGTGAATACAATGACTTTTTATTGAAATTGGGAGAGAGCATGGACCAACTTGATCGCTCAAGAAAAGAACCGATCGAGGTTATATGCCCAAAGTGCCGTTACACTGAAATTGTCTATTTGCCTATCGACGACTTACCTCTCTGTCCCAAGTGCAATATTCCGATGTTGATATCTGAATTACTGGATGAAGGAAAATCCTATTGAAGTTTATCCCGCCGATATAAATCGGCTTAGTTTTCCTATTAATTAAATGAGGAGGAGAAACAATGAAACGTGTGAAAATCGTACTTGCTTGTCTGTTAGCCCTATGTGTCGTACTTCCTGGTATTGTTAGCGCTGATACCTTAGATGAAATCCAGGATCGTGGTATATTGCGCGTTGGTATGGAACCTGGCTACATGCCATTTGAAATGACCAACCAAAAAGGTGAAATCATCGGTTTTGACGTCGATATGGCTAAAGGAATTGCCAAGGCCATGGGCGTCAAGCTTGAACTGGTTAGCACTGCCTGGGACGGCATCATTCCTGCCCTGCTGACTAAAAAATATGACATGATCATGAGTGGCATGACGGTCACTCAAGAAAGAAACCTGAAAATCAACTTTGCTGATCCCTATATTGTTATTGGCCAGACCATTCTGATCAAAAAAGAGCTTGCAGGTGATATAAAGTCTTACAAAGACCTTAACAACAAAAAATACAAAGTTGGCTCTAAACTTGGGACGACTGGTGAAAAAGCAACAAACAGAATGATTTCTGATTGTTCCTACATCTCTTTTGACACTGAGCAAGAAGGGATCACCGATCTGGTTAACGGTAAAATTGATGCTTTTGTCTATGACCTCCCCTACATGGAAATTGCTTATGCCCAAAAAGGTGAAGGTAAACTGGTTTATCTCGACCAACCATTCACTTATGAGCCTCTGGGATGGGCTATCCGTCGCGGGAATCATGACTTTCTCAACTGGCTGAACAACTACATGACCCAGGTCAGAAGTGATGGAACTTACGACAAAATCTACGCCAAGTGGATCCAAAGTGATGCCTGGTTGAAGCAAATCCAGAACTAAAAGATTTATTTTACGGAGAATGTAGTACGCCTCGTATTGCATTCTCCGTTTTTTTATGTCTTTGACCTTTATTTTAATCCTGAATTTACAGGAACTATTTATTGTGCGTGCAGCTTAGCTCACAGAAAGAACCAGTACAGTGAATACAAAATCTAATAATTTAATTTGGTGGTTTCTGACCTTTTTGGTTCTTGCAGTTATAGTTGCAGGCCTCTGGGTTGCTACCAAGAGGATTGACTACACTTGGCGCTGGAATAGGGTTCCCCAATACTTTTTCTATCACGAGAAAGATGTTCAATCGGCAACCTTTGCTGGCACTGTGGCTAAACTTGAAAAAATTGGAAGCAAAACAACAGTAACGGTTCGTAGTGAGGGTGGCGAGAATAATACCTATATTATTGATAGCGAGACTGCAAATCTGAAAATTGATGAGTACCTTTTAGAAGACGACACAGTTGGCTCTATCGGTGAGTGGAAAGCGGGGCCACTGACTGCTGGACTTTGGGTAACCCTCTGGATATCGGCTGTTGCCAGCGTCATTGGTCTGATTATTGGTGTTGTTACCGGATTATGTCGGGTTTCAAAAAATCTGACTCTGCGGCAATTATCTATTACCTATATTGAAATTATCCGTGGGACACCGCTGCTGGTTCAGCTATTTATTTTTTACTTCTTTCTTGGAACGGTTCTCAATATCGGCAGGCTCCCCTCGGGCATTTGTGCGTTGGGCATTTTTGCTGGTGCCTATGTTGCTGAGATCATTCGTGCCGGAATTCAATCGATTCCCAAAGGACAGATGGAAGCGGCCCGTTCAGTTGGGATGAATGTCCCCCAAGCGATGGTCTATATTATCTTGCCACAGGCGTTTAAACGCACCCTGCCGCCATTGGCCGGTCAATTTATCAGTTTAATCAAGGATTCTTCGTTGGTATCAGTTATTGCCATCACCGACCTGACCAAAAGTGGTCGTGAGGTTATCACCTCAACTTTTGCAGTCTTTGAAATCTGGTTTGTTGTGGCATTACTCTATCTGGTATTAACTTTCAGCTTGTCGCAAGTGGTTGCCTGGGTAGAACGGAGGCTAGCAATCAGTGATTAAAACAGTCGATTTAGAAAAAATATTTGTTGGGCGTGGTCAAGAAGTCCGTGCCGTGGATGGTATCACAAGCCATATCAAGTCGGGTGAAGTTGTTGTTGTCATTGGCCCCTCTGGCTCAGGAAAGTCAACTTACCTACGTTGCTTGAATGGGTTGGAAACCTTGACAGGTGGCCATGTTCATATTGATGGTGTTGATCTTGCTAATCGCAAAACTGATATGAATAAGATACGTCGTGAAGTGGGGATGGTTTTTCAACAATTCAATCTGTTTCCCCATAAAACTGTTCTGGAAAATTTGGTTCTGGCACAAATGAAGGTGCGGAAGAGAAAACGTTCTGAGGCTGAAAAAAAAGGCCGTGAACTCCTCGAAAAGGTCGGTATCGCTGAAAAAGAAAAGGAATATCCGATTCGTCTTTCGGGTGGTCAGCAGCAACGGGTTGCCATAGCACGTGCTTTAGCCATGGATCCTAAAGTGATGCTGTTTGACGAACCAACCAGTGCTCTCGACCCGGAAATGGTCGGCGAAGTTCTGGAAGTTATGAAGCAACTTGCTCGCGAAGGGATGACCATGGTGGTTGTCACTCACGAGATGGGTTTTGCCCGAGAGGTTGCTGATCGAGTCCTGTTTATGGATTATGGTAAGCTGGTCGAAGAAGGCACCCCGGAGCACTTTTTCACCGATCCTCAGGAAGAACGCGCTAAATTATTCCTCGGACAAGTATTGTAGCAACATTCCCGTTAGAACCAATGCCAAGCTGATAGTTATAAACATATCAGCTTGGCTCCAACAATACCTACCCTGCCGGCAGAAAATCTATTGGATAATCAAAGGTCACAGGAGAAACTCCCTCCTTCGGCCCAAAATTAAACCTTTTTACCCGGGCAACGATTTTCGCAACCAGTTCGGGTGAATCAAGGTCAGTCGAGACCATTTCACATAAAGAGACTTCCCCACCCGGTTCGATGGTCATGTGCAGTAACAATTTTCCTTGCAGGGTTGGATCTTTGCGTAATTCCTTATTATATATTCGGTAAAGGGTTGCTTTGTAACGGTCAAAGACAATCTGGATTTCCTCTTCGGTACGAGCAGGACCAAAACCATCACTCATCGGACGGCCCGCTTCTTCGGTCAAACCTGCCACGGAACTCTCGACTTTTGCGGTACCGATACCGCCGATCTGTCCGGCATTACCGTATCCGCTACCGCCACCTGTACCACCTGTGCCAAGATTTCGGCTGACTCCATAATTGCTGATTCCTTTACTGCCGCCACCTTTCGTCGGTTTTGTTACCAGCGAACGTTGAGCCACAGCTTGCCCCGGAATTTTGTTACTTAGGCCGGTCTTAGTTTTGAGACTTGCAACCGGAACTTCATCCATGAGAGAAGCAAAGTCACTCTTGAACGCCAATACTCCTAGTTTCTCGGTTTTTTTCTTCGCGACCTTTGTTCCACCACCGCCCGTCGGTTTCACTTTAAGCTGCTTCTTTGCTGGTGTTTTACTCGGCTTAGCGTTCTTTTCAGGCTTAACTGGCTCTTTCTTTTCTGGCTTAACATCCTCAAGTTTTTCCTGTTTTTCGATTTTCTGAACCTTTTTCGGTGCCGGCATTGGCAGCGGTGCAGGTAGTTTCTCTTTAAGCAACATAGCCATACGTGCAGGAATTTCAATCACAACATTGGCACGATCTGGTATTGGCACAGAGACTAAAGAGATAGCAAAACAAAGGAGGATACTCCAGAACATCGAAACCAGAAGAGCTTTTCGGAAGAGATTTTCACCCTTAATCTCTTTTGACCAGGGCATAAGCATCGGTTGATACGGGAGGGGGGATATGACCCGTTCGATAACAAACTCTTCTTGCCGTTGTTGGTCTCGTTCATGTGCTTGCTGGACTTCATCAAAGAGGTAATCGAGTACGCCCAGATGTTGATGGATCTCTCCTTGAAGATATTCACGTTTTTCGTAAATATCCCGGGTCTTTTCTTTAAAACCGGAGATGCGCTCCTGCAACCTGTCGCTGTGTGCGGCGGCATCTAGACCTTCCGGCAGTCCGTCCCAGAAAAGCTTTCCAGCATCAAGCTCTTGTAATTTATCAAGAGCAGTCCAGGCCTCTTGCAAGACCTCGAAGTGCTGTTGATCGATTGCAAAAGTCCCAATCTCTTCCTCTACAACGCGTAGCTCGTTTTCCAGCTCCACAACCTTCAATTGAAGCGGTTCAATCTGCGCGTTCAGAGGCTCTAATTCCTGTGATAAATAAGATGTATCCACGGAATTTCCAATCAGTTTTGCGAGGCCTTCCGGATAACCGCGAGAGATAGCTTCCCGTATCCAGAGGCCGTACAGGTTAACATTATTTTCTTAAGCACCCGGAACGGGATTGTTTTGTCCGCAAGAAGCGTAATTTCCTTGCTTTCAACAATCTCCTTGGTGCTTACCCCAATGATATTACGTTCAAGCTGGCTCAACCGCTCAGTAATCTCAGGAACCGAATCATTTTTCGAGGTAAGCAGTTCGGAGGTATCAATCACCGCTTCACCTTGTACCAGGACAGTCGTTGGGCTGACCATGATCACAACAGTTTCCCTGGGCTTGACCTCAACCACAGAGTCAGGCAATTTAATTAACTTTGGAGTTGCCAAGACTTCACTTGAGGATGAATTAGCGAGCAGAAAAAAAACCAGGATAGTAAAAACATCCATCAACGAGGTCAGATTTAAACCCGGTGTTTTTTTTCTGTTACGATCCATACGTCTCATACGTCTGCTGTCCATCATGGTGCATCTCCAATCGATATCAAGGGAAAGAGGACCAGTTTCTGAACATTTTCACTGTTCTCATCCGGCACTTCGGTTTCCCGTACCCGGTCCATAATCTGAATCAGGGTGTTGTATTCGATATCCGGCTCCATCAAAACTGTCGCGTCGTCCTTCAGCGGATAATCATTTTTCAGGCGAACGAGCATTGCAGTCAGTTGGCCAAGATCATACTGACCATCTTTCTTGGGCATCGCTGCCACGACCTGCACTCCGTTGCCAAGTTCCAATCCGGCTTTACGTACGATAACCTCGATTGTGTAATTCGGCTTGTCGATTGCGGAACCACCGGATGAAGTTGGCACACTCAACTCCAGGATTGTCACTTGTGAAAAAACCGCACTGATGAGCAGAAATGGTATCAGAATGACCATCAAGTTCAGAAATGAGGTGATATCCAGTTCAGGATTCTCCCTCATGCCTTTTCGTCTGCTTTGATGTCGTCTGGACATAATCAGCTCATCGGATTCTGGCGCGTACTGAAACTGGAAATGCTGTTCAGCGCCTTGACAGATGCCATCTCCAGGCTATCGACAATCTGCCCCGTGGTCGAAGTCAACTTGGCATGAAAGAGCAGTAATGGAATAGCGACCATCAAACCAAATGCCGTCGTATTCATAGCGACCGAAATACTGGCCGAAAGCATGTCGGCTTTTTCAGCGGGATTTGCATTAGCTACAGCGGTAAATGCTTCAATTAGGCCCATAATTGTACCGAGCAGCCCCAGCAAAGTAGCAATATTTGAAAGCAAACCTATGTATGGAGTCCGTTTTTCCAGTTGCGGAATGATCTCCATCATGCTCTCTTCCATCGCAATCTCAATGTCTTCCCGCCGTCTGACCGCACCTTGTCGCGCCAAACCCATCGACAACATTTGCGCGATAGTAGACTTGTCCTTATCGACAATTTTTCGCGCGTTATCAAAGTCACCCTTTACCAATGCCGGTTGCACCCGAAGCCACATTTTTCGATTTTCGTTGCGGGTCCGAGTCAACTTAATCCAGCGCTCAGCTACAATGGCCAACCCGATCGTAAGGACGAGCAGAATCGGGTACATGAATGTTCCGCCCTTTTGAAAAAATCCAACAATTGAATAGATACCTTCCATTACTTTTACCTCCCAGTTTTGTTCGCAGTGCTGACTTCGTAGAAGTCGAGCTGTCTTTTAAAAACGTCCCGATCAACAGGAACGGCGTCTTTGTTCAACATCATGTTCAAGCTGGTCTCCACTCCAATTTCGGAGATCTTCCATGGAACAATGTAAAGTGATTTAGGTGCCTCATCGTTGCCGACAATGGACATCCCCGAAAGTTCTTTGGTTTGTTGTGTCCCCTGCTCCTGTTTTTCTGTTTCTCCTTCACTGGCTGCCAATACAGCAACGGGCAGCAAGCTCAAACAAAAACAGATAAAAAATAGTCGCTTCATATTCCTCCTCCTGGAGGGCGTTCCATTCGTTTGTAGAAGTTATACAGCTATAGTCCAAGCCGAAGACGTAACTCTGAAATCCACAGTTTGACCTGTTTATCATCCGGACTAGCCTCACCGTAAAACTCGTACTGTGTGAGGGCACATTCCTGATTATTCAAGTAGAGATCACAAAGAATCCCAAGATTTCTTCGGACGGGAAGATAATCTGGAAAAATCAGAAGACTCTGTTCGTAGATGTTTTTTGCTTCCTCAAAACGGCCCGCTTTACGCAATAACAGCCCATACTCGTTACTCGCCACCGGGTGCCCGGAAATCAGATTCAGCGCTATTTTCAGATGCGCCTCAGCCAGTTCCGACTTGTCAATCTTACTGTAAGCCAGCGCAAGGTTGATATGAGGTGCCGAGACCTCCGGTGAAATTTCAACTATTTTTTCAAGAAGTACAATTGCTTGCTCGTATTTATCTTCACCCAGTAAAACAACCGCTTGGTCAAAGTCGCGGCGTGCGGTCGCATCCAGATTTGCAACCTCGGTAATTACGAATCCTCTCCGTCCATCATTAAAGTGTGTCACCGCAGAGCCTTCAAGAGCGGGTGCAGCTTCTGTCGAAGTCTCAGGAACCCCCTTTGTGCCAGCCGCACAACCAGTGAATAGTGTAAATAAGATCAGCAGCGCTATGAACCTCACGTGTTTTATTGACTGGTTCAGCAAATGGCACTGTTTATTTATATCCTGGATTTTCAAAATCCGTACCTTTCTCATTCGGTCACAGTGGTCGGCACAACCACCTCTTTATCTGCATTATTGATGACCGGATTGACCGTATCGGCCGGGGCCTCGACGATCTCAATATTTCCTGATTCCGATTTTGTAGCAGCCGGTAATAGTTGTTCACCAGCTTCGGGGGCAACTATTGGAAGAGCAATTTCAAAACTGTAAGAGTCGAGTGACACAATAATTGGGCTCTTCTCTTCCGCTTTTGCATAACGTGCGGGAACAAACCTGGCCAATTTCGCCAGACGTTTATCAATCCACTCGTTGTAAACACCCAGGGATATCAGTTCAAGATTGCTTTCATGCACCTCGATTGCTCTCTCCTCAAACGGATAGGCCTGTTCCTCGATGGCTAGTTCGTATTCCTCAAGCTCCATAGGGGTCAGCCCATCTGGTCTTTCAGATTCCATCAATGATTCACTGAAGTGAGCATAAATTTCAGCTAAGTAGAATGTTGCAGCAGCTGTCACCTCTCCAACCTCGTAGTCAATGAGCTTGCCGAATTCTTGCGTCGCCGCTTTCATCAGCCCCTGCTTCTTGCGTAAATTATCTTTAAATGGTTTGACCAGCTTGACAGTAATAAACTGTTCATACTTCACCTCTGCCAGGACTAGACCCGCTTTTGCAGCGAGAAAACGGGTTCGATCAGTTTGCTCGTTACCTGCTGAAGCCTCTATGACAACGATCTGCCTGAGCTCATCAAGGTACTCTTCACGCTTCTGCTGATTTTCAAGAATTACAGCAATTTTGTTGCGTGTTTCCAGATTGATTCCGATTGGTTGCGGAAAATAATCTACGTAGCGACGATAGACAGCGAGGGTCCGATCAATATTTCCTGCCTGCTCATGCAATTCTGCTGCGATCATCAAAGCATCCTGACGGACAGTCGAATCGTCAGACTCCGTTTCGATCCGTTCGAATTCATCGGCTGCCAGGGAAAGTTTTCCATCTTCCCGATAGACGTAAGCAATTTTTTTGGTCACTTCTGGTTGCAATTCGTGCCCCTGAAAATCCTCACGAAAACGATTCAAAACACTTGCTGCGAGCTCCCAGTCCTCAAGGAGAATCAGCGCAGTGGCAGCATCATATTCGGCAATTGGCCTGATATCAGAGGTTGCTGCCATAACTCCTACACGCAGGAAATGATCTGCTGCTGCTCTATAGTCCTCAAGTGCATTCGCTTGCTCTCCCTGCTTGTAGATCGCTGCTGCAAGGTTATTGATCAGGCTCACTCGTGAATCATCATTTTCCGGAAGCAGAGTTAACACTTCAAGATAAGCAGTTTCAGCTTCACTGTAGAGCTCAAGTTCATAGGACGAATGAGCGGCGACCAACCAGGCTGAACGTAGAACATTAACGTCAGCGGCAGGGAATTCTTCAATCAACTTTAGCGCAGCGGTCAATGCTTGAGCGTGATCACCTAGATCGTAAAGATCGTCTGCAGCCGCACCAAGAACGACAGCCGCTTTTTTATGCTCGGGAAAGGTTTCAGCAAACATCAACGAACTGCGAACAACCTCTCGTTTCACCGGGTTCTTGTCTTCTTCTGCAACCAACCCAAGCTGCTGACGATATGCGTAAACAGCAGCGTAGCCGGCTTTTGAAGACTGCTCGTGGAGATCGTAGCTATACGCAGTCTTTTCGTATTCGATAGCAGCCTCGACAAAGGATTTATTTTCCAAAAGCAGGTCGGCCAGTTGGTAATTAAGAACTGGTGTATCTTCCTCTTTCGGGAAGGAGGCGATAAATTCCCGATACCAATGGTGTGCCTCGGTAAAATTCACCGATTTTTCTTTATCCTGCTTCGGGTTCTGGTAAAGGGCGTGATAATGGTTTGCCAGATCGGTCAGGTTGGTTTTCAGGTAAGCAATGACCTCCGGACGATCATCAGGTTCGAAATATTGCCAGTAGTCGGTTGTCAGACCATAATTCGTAGCAAAGGATTTTTTCGCTTTAATAACCAGGCTTGGAAATCCACCGGCCGTATTGATTTCAATGATCCGCATATAAAACAGTGGCGCTTTTCGGTGAAACTGGTTGCGACTCACAAAAGCGGTATAGGTATCAACAGCATCGCTATAACGGCGCTTAGAGAAAAAGTATTCGCCAAGATTATTGTAAACACTATCCTCATAGTCACGTTGACCGTACTGGGAGAAATAATCGACTACCGACTCAGCCCCACCAAGATAGGAAAAGCCCAGACTGATGACACGAAAAGTATCATCTACGCGCTTGCGTTCCGATTTATCCTCAGTCTGTTCAAAGTCATAACCAACAGACACCTTGTAATCAAGCAGAGTCATGAACTTATGCATCGCCTCTTCGTAAAGCTCCTGCTTGTAGAACGTCCAGCCAAGTTTGTAGAGAGCGAGCGGATGAAAAGATGATCCCAAACCCAGGTCAACAATGCTTTTATAAGCCTCTTCAGCATCGAGAAATTTCCGGTGGCTGAAAAAATACTCAGCGCGCCGAAATTGAACTTCGTCAAGATATCGTGATTGCGGATACTGTTGCACCAACTGATCCATAACCACCATCGCCTCTTCAATTCGACCAAGTTCCTCATATGCGCGGGACATCTGGTACAGCACCTGGTCATTGCGCTGGTAAAGTGGGTATTCATTGAGTAATTTCTGATAGAGGGCAATCGCTTCAAGCGGACCGGCTTTTTCCAGATCATCAATGACCGGATCAGTTTCGGAGTCAGTTATGGGCGCCACAGGTGCCGGCTGATTTAGAGTCGTACGGCGTTCAAAATCGGCTTCGGCTTCAACGTCTGTTGGCATCGTTGATGGTTGTGACTCTGTTAATGCCATTTCTGGTCGTTTTGCAGGTTCCGGGGCAGTCAAAGTCACCACATCAGCTGTTTCTGATTTACCACCAGCGACGAATCCGTATTCTTTCTCAACCTTCAGGTCAGCCAGCCGACGAATTGCCTCAGGTGACATGGCCGAGTTCGGGGTGTCCTCAAGAAAACGCTGATAACTCTGCATCGCCTTATCGAGGCCATCTGCAATCTCGTCTCCTTTAATTTCAATCTGTCGATTGCGTAACTCCGCAATTGTCCCTTTCTTATCGATGGAAGAGCAGGCTGCAAAAAATAATGGCAGCACTAAAATGAAGAGTTGTATTCGTTTCATTCTTCTACCCTCTTCTTTTCCTGATCCCTGGTCGCACGATCATAGCTGTCAGCCATTGCAAAACGTGCTTTGACCTGAAACTCTTCTAGACGCTCACGGCGCTTGCTCAACTCACTGACCGCCATAACTTCAAGTAGGTGTCCTTGCCGGGCCATCAGTTTCTTTACCTGACTCTGACTCTCGGTGATACGGACGCGCTGACGGCGAATCGATTTGTCGTAACCCTGGTAACTTTGTGTGGCAGCCTGCCTGATCCGCACAAATGAATCATATTGTTGCTGCAGTTGTTCAACATCCTGATTCAAAGCTTGCAGATTTTTGAAAGCTTCGGTCAGACGCTGGTCATAATCAGTTTGGATATTCCAGTCCAACACCCCATGTAAACGCTTGATCCTGAATTCTTCAGCAGAAGAGACTTCAGGTCCTTCAGCTAGCAGAGATTGTTCCAATTGAACAATTTGTTCCCGGATAATCCGCTCTTCCGCAGTTGCAAGATAGTCGGGTCTGGGCGCAACCAGCATGTTATGAAGACGCTTCTCAATACGATCACGCTGTTCCAGACGCAGGCGCATCTGCGAATCAAGCAACCTGAAACGGTTATCTATTTCAGGAAGCAGTGGCTGGTAATAGGCCTTGCGTTTTTCAATAATTTCCTCGAAAGCTTCCAGATCCCCGTGCCAATATTCCAGTTTTCTCTGCAATTGCTTCAGATCAAGATAATTTTTTAGTGATTCCTGAAAATCGTGTGAGGCCATCAACTCGAGCAAGTAATAAGTCTCTGGTGTCTCAGGAAGTTCGCGCAACTTAACCACCCAATTTTTATCCTGTTTCAGTTCTTCCCGTAACAGAGCCCGGAGGAACTTACCTTCACGAATACTTTTAATCGAATTGCTGAGGTTGTCGATTTCCTCTCCGAAAATTTTCAGAGCTCTGCCATACAGTAAGGCTGCACGGCTGTACACACCTAGTTTTCCATAAGCATAAGGAACTGCGAGCATCGCTTCTTGTACCGCAAGGTCGGTGGCCTCTCGTTCAATCAAAAGACTCCAGGGAACCAGAGCCCGGTCGAAACGTTCCAACGAGGCATCGGCCCACCCTGAACCAAGCAATGAACGATTGGAAAATGGGCCATCAAGGCGAACCCGATCCAGAACCAACTTGGCTGTATCAAATTTTTCATCTCCCAACAATTTATCGCCAAGAATAAGATTTGACTTGTCTTTGATTGACAGTGTCATTGGGTTTTTACTAACTATATTGCCGGTGAGATCAAGTTGGTTCAAACCCTCCTGCTCTTGACCTTCCCAGAGCAAGGCAATCCCAAGGTTGTAACTGGCAAAACCTTCCAGAGTTTTGACATTTTTCAACCCATCCAGAATAATTGCAGCCTCGGCAAATCGGCTGTTCGCCATTAATACCTGAGCCCGCAGAAAATTCAGGTCGTCCTGTAATGTTTTAGGAACAGCACCATCAATACGATCCAAGGCATGCTGGGCATTAATTGGCTGGGTTTTCTGAAAATAGATACGCGCCAAACGGAACAAAGCCTCATTGCGCACCTCTTCTGCAACGTTTCCATTGATGACCGCTGTGATAGCTCGCCCGGCACGCTGGTGCATCCGGTAAGCCAGCTCGAAGTCTCCCACGGCGAATTCGGCCAGACCGATGTACTGAAAGAGAGAGTCAAGTTCTGGCTGATCGAGACCATGATGCTGCATCAATTCAGAATCTAGCCTGGAAATAGCGTCGAACCACTCCTCTTGAAAAGCATAAAAGAGAGTCTCACCAAAATAGAGGTCCTGAAGCTCTTTTGGCGCAGTTGTGCTGACGGCCATCGCAGACGACGCCAGTAAACATAAACTTATAAGAAAAACTATCAGACGGTGCATGACCTACCTGTTCTTAAAAGAGATCCCCTGGCGCTCCAGGGTGATTTGAACAACACTTGGTCCAACATCCTTATTAACGGCAAAACTCTCCGACCGCTCAAGATCGCTCCCTCCTTCAGATTTACCTCTGAAGCTCACTTGCATTTCATGTCCACCCGTTGTGATGTTCCCGGTATAGATCCGTTGCACACCACCCATCTGTAAAGCTTCCAATTCCTTGAAGGTGTAGAGATGTTGAGCCACTGGTTTTCCATTGAGTAGGATCTCTACGGTATCGAGTCTGAACTTTTCACCTTCAGCCAAGTTCAAAAACAGCGAAATCTGGGTATGCGATGGATAAAGCAACTTCTCTTCCAGCAAGTTCAGTTCAGCAGCAATTGAAAGAACATCGCTCTTGATTTCTTGAACCTGTTCATCGAGCCCTTTGATCTGAGCCCTGGTGGCGTCCTGCCCATACACGGTACAAGTCCAAATACCGATGAAAGCCCCGATTACCATGATTTTGAAAATATTGATCATGTCTTTAACCTTCCACTTAATATTTAAATCCGTCTTTTCTGTTTAAAGCAGAAAACAACAATATATTCCTGCTACAATTTCCCGATCAGATTAATAAATAGACCCTGATGCCGGTAATCCATTTGGGTCAGGTCATCTGAAAAATCGCTGAAATTATAGCCAATCCCCACCTTGACATGGTTTCCCAGATGCCGATATAGCGTCACGAGTGCTCCACTTCTGCTATCCTGTGCATCAGGCAGATCAAGCATGCGAGCCTCCATAAGTGCATCCCAGCGGTGCAGAAAATGCCAGTCTGCACGCAGTACATATAGATGAGCACGACTGTCAAAAAATTCCAGATCTTCTCGGTCCTGTGCCACCTGGCCAAAACGGTAAGCGTACTTACCACCCAGAGTCCAACGGGGCGTCAGGTCATACATCACATCCACTGCACCGATGTGACTGCGTTGAATAAAACTTGTATCGCTTCCCGATTCATTGTCAGATGCCGGTAGATTGTTGAAATAGGTATATTTGAGCAGTACGTTCAAGCGATCGAAACTGACCGGGCGATAGGCATAACCCAGAACCGCTTCAGTATAATCTCCGCCGTAGGACTCCCCAAGAGAGCTCTCGCTCTTCGAGTAGTTGAATTTACCAAGAATTCTCCAGTCAGGGGTCAGTTGGAACTTAAAACTATTTTTGAATAACCAGGTGGTTCGTTCCGAGTAACTGGAGTCTGTTCGCTCAGTATTGTCGACCCGGTATTCAAGCCCACTGGCAAGAGCCAATTGGTCGAAACCGTAACCAATACTGGCTCCCACCGCTGTCCGCTCCAATTCAGCTGCAGTGTTAGGATCTTTAAGAGTACCTAAATCCAGATTTGCACTAAAATTAAGTCGATCAGTCGGTGTCAATTCCACACCGGTGGAATGGACCAGACCCGTGGGGACGTTGCCATGGGTATACTTCTCTTCCAGATAAACACTGGCGCTGTCGGAGTAACGACTACGGTACCCGGAAACCATGTTACCCTTCCTTGACAGCATTCCGTTATCAGTCCGTTCATTTTCCATGGTGTAGTTGGCATACATTGTAGTCCGATCACTATAGAGAAATTCTGTGCCGAGGCTGGCTCCTGTGCCAAGGTCACCTTCTGATATTTCACCAAGGAGATTAAAACGATCATTCAATCGCCAACTGCCACCAACACCGGTCCGACCGTTATCATCGCGGTCGCCGGTTGCCTCAATGGTTTCCTGGACAAAGCCATAAGCTGTCCAACGGGTGCGTGAATCGTAGCTCAGCCGAACCACGCCGTCGGTACGCTCCCCCTCTTCCTGGGTCAAAGGGACAACTGTCGAGTTATCCTGCCGTTTGTCCGAGCGCACACCTGAACTCAACGTCCAGCTATCACTCATACGGTAATCGATGTTCAGTTCGCCGGACTCCGTCTCAATCCCCTCAACTTGTACCTGCTTGTCCAGATTCAAACGCCCCAGCCAGCGATCAGCAAAAGGCAACTCTACGGTACCGCCATATTGGGTCAGATCCTTGGTCGTGGACAGACCCGGCGCTGAATAACCCGCGCCGAGATCTTGCAGGTAAAATGTCATCCGACCGCGCCAGTTTGCAACCAGATCATTGAAACCGATACTGCCTTCAACCCGGTAAGCTGTCGCCTCAACCTCAGTGTCGGACAAGGTGTCGGTGTTGCTGAAATCGTAACCGCCGTCGTCAGAGGTTGAGGTGAGTACGCCCGGGCCTACGGATTGTCCAGCTTCGAGCTTGAGCCAAGACGCAGAGGACTTGCGCAGGGTCAGGTCAACCCCACCCAGACTACTTTCAATATTCGCCTGCTCTTCCCAACCGGCAGTTAAACCCACCTTGATGTGGTCGTTGAACCAATAGTGAACTCTGCCGCCGGTGATCAGCGTATTCGGATCTTCAAATCCCGGGGTATGTTCGTAACGAACCACAAGAAAAACCGGATTCCCGCCAAACGAATCAGTATCTACCAGCAGATCATCAGCAGAGGTTGTTGAAAGAATTTCTGTCAACAGAATCCGTCCCTGAATATAATCAATATCGTAATCAAGCTCCGCCACCAGGTTCTTGATTCCCAGAACCAGACCAGAATCCTTGTCGCGTACTTCAATCCGCAGGTTTTCAGACCCTTCCAGAATATCGCGTTGTTTCAGGTAAAAAAGAGACCCGCCCGTACCACGAAACTCATCACGTCTCGCTACCGTGCCAGGATCTGCGCCAAACCC
>JASJGT010000068.1:0-10749 GCA_033791405.1 Desulfuromusa sp. | reverse complement strand
CTGAGGTTGCAGCGGTTGGTAATATGCAGCCATAGTTCTTTCAACTGATCAGTTTTCAGATGATGATAGCGACCGGAATAATTATCGGCAAGAGTATCGGGCAGCCTGTTCAGAAATTTTTCTCGGTAAAGGTGGTCGCTTTGCTTGTCAGATAGTTTTAGCAGTTTATCGCCGCTCCGATTGGGGACAAACCAGGTGGGGCGGTCGGTGCGAACATAAATCGGCAGTCGATTAAATTCATACCGTTTCCAGAGTTGTGGGTTGTATGTCATGTTGATGTCTCAAGTAGGGTTCATGATGAATTTACAAAGATTTCAGTCGGTGGTAAAGCTGATGTCACCATAACTGGCTTGGACTGATCCTTTTGAATTGTCACTATCGGTCATAATGGCAACGGCATGAATTTTTTTTATCTCCTCACCAAAGATTTTTTTTAAATCTTCGTAGACATTTCTTTTTTCTTGATACCAGAGATCTTTTTTATCCTCAGGGGATCGAACAGCCAGAAGAATTGCGTGATTTCCAGCAAATGCACTGGGCCAGGTTGCCCCCTTTTCTTCTGTTGAAGACCAGACATAATTTATCGCTTTGGTTTTCCAGAATGCCAATCCGCCCTTGACAATAATATAGATGCGAGCTGCGTAATCATCACCATCTTTAGTTCTTTCCGCTAGAGGAGGATGTCCCTTTTCAAGTTTCCATCTCCAATTGAGGTATGGGTGGGTTGTCAAGTCGACCACGACTTTCTTGAACAATCCGGATGAAGAGGCTCCGGCTTTTGCTTGGAGCACCGTTTGGTTGTCCTGCTCCACCAGTCGATAACTGGTTTGATTTACGAACTCCTTTTCTTCCCAGCCATTAAGGCTGTTTTCGGAAAAAAGTCCTATCTGGAGCGGTGCGAGGGGGTCTTTTTGTTCAGCAACAGCAAAGAGAGGCGAAAAGAGCAGGAAACAAATAACAAAAATGAATGGGCGAAAGATTTTAATTCTATTTTGGTTAATGATGTTCATAGCTTTTACCTTTTTCCAATGATGTCGCAAAAGCGTGGATCGTCCCTCAGTGTCCTCAAGTCTTCAGGCCGGTCTACATCATTTAACATCAATAATTCAGCAACCCGGAGACCGAAACGGGTACAAATCTTCTGCGTTTGTTCGTACACCTGCTCGGTTCCCCAGTCAATTCCGACAAACAGCTCTGGATGAAAAGAGTTCATACCGATGAGGTAGTAGCCACCATCGGCAGCTGGGCCAAGAACAACATCGTGATTGCTAAGGTTTTCAAATGCTTGGTGAAGAACAGCAGAGGATAAACCGGGGGCGTCTGTGCCAATACCGATAGCATGACCTGCTCCATTGTTAAAGACTGCTTTAAAGGCGTCCTGCATCCGTTGCCCAAGATCGCCTGAAGGTTGAACTTTATACTGAATTTCAGACCCAAGCCAAGCACGAAAATCTTTTAACTGAGCTCCGGTGTAATGTACGGTGATACCGTAATCATTTTCAGAATTTGAGGTATGAGTAGATCGGGCAATATTGACAATATATTCGGTCATACGTCGATGCAGCTGTGCGGCACCTTCAGAGCCCAGGGCTGGGATGAGCCTGGTTTTGGCCTCCCCAGCAACAGGGTATCGACTAAAAATTAACAGCCTGGAATTTGAGGTTAGATGCATTAACGTCCCTTTTTTACGGATTACTGGGCTCAGTGAAATGAATTGTCTTGGTTATTTTTTTGTCATTCCGTTGCAAGGTCAGTTCGACTTTTCCCCCGATTCTTTTTTGTTGCAGTTCGTAGATCAGGTCAAAGGGTTCATTCAAGGGCTGATCATCAATTTTGGTGAGAAGATCCTTCACCAGCAAGCCCTGTTCTTCTGCAATCGACCCGGGAACTACCCCTTGGACAATTAGTCCCCCATCAGCTTTATCGAGCATGATTCCCATTTTAACCCCGGGGTTAGGAAGGTCTTCATACTCAGTAAAGGTGATAAAATGGTAGGGAGGCATGGGATAATCCGGTTTGATGACATTCATCAGCCGATCCTGTTTATCTTCCGGGATGTTCAGCTCTTCTGATCCGATTAGCAGGTAACTCACTGGAATGTGGCGAAACAGGCGGCGGGGAATACCAAACCCGTAGCGGATATGATTACCACCCGCAATAACCAGAACCTGGCGATCTTTCCCCTTATTGATAAGGTAGTTTGCCAGGTTTTGTGCCATGGTTTCATCCCAGAGGGTTTGGACGCGCTGAAAACCATCGAGCATAGTTTGACCCGTTTTGTGGTCACTGAAGAATGCTTGAACCATCGCCTCCTGATAGGGATCGCTATGACTCATATCCGGCAATAGCTGTTGATCTTCTTCCGCCAATTCGGCCAGAGGGGTCTTGGCAACTTTACGTTTAAGGCTATTTTCAGCATTGAGAGCCAGGAGCGGAATCTTATGCTCGCGGCAATAGCTGAGCAAGGGGCGATAGAAAGCAAAGTTCATCCGCCAGTTATGATACCAGTCAACCTGCTGTAAAAACTCTTTCTCTGAGAGGTTCCCTTCAATCCACATATCCAGAACTGGTTGCTGTGATGGGGTAAACATCTCCATTGCCAGAGTGACATTGCCGGGATTATGTTGTTGCAGAGTCTGCAGAATTTCTCCCTGCAAGCGATGAGAAGCCGGGTTGTCGTGGGTTTCGCCGACAAAGACCACTTGTGTGCGGTTCACCTGTTCCAACATGACCTGTTGATCAACATAAATTCCAGTTGACAGGTGAAGGATGTCTCCAATAACTGGATCACGGTCTGGCGGATAGGGGAGTTCCGGGTCTCCCAGATATTTTGGGGCTGGTTGGCAGCCGATAAGTGACATCATTATGACCAATAGGGAAAGCAGGTGGATAATCTTCATTTTTACCTCAATAGATATTTTTGGCGTAAAAAATTTCCGTCATTTCTTGTTCGAGAATTGCTTTTACCTTGTCACGTTCCTCGTCAGAAAGATCTTCATAGCTGGTTGCAAAAAGGTATTGATTGAGATCAAACTCTTTGAGTAGCATTTTGGTGTGAAACAGGTTCTCCTGGTAGATGTTGATATCGACACATTGATATCGATCACGAATTTCCTTGCGAATATATTGTTGAATACTGTGAATTCGGTGATCAATGTAGTGTTTTCGACCCTTGGTATCCCGGGTAAAGCCACGCACTTTATAATCCATCAGGACAATATCTGACTCAAAAGAGGAAATCAGATGATTGAGCGCTTTCAATGGACTGATTCTACCACAGGTGGAAACATCAATATCAACCCGGAAGGTAGAAATACCTGATCTTGAATCAGTTTCCGGGTAGGTGTGGATACAAAGGTGACTTTTATCCAGGTGGGCGACAACTGTATCAGGTTTCGGCTCAATTGGCTCTTCAGCGATCAGGATGGTGACCGATGCTCCCATCGGGTCGTAATCCTGGCTGGAAATGTTGAGGATATTAGCGCCGAGGATATCGGAAACTTCGGTCAGTATCCGGGTCAGTCGCTCAGCGTTGTATTCTTCATCAATGTATTCCAGATACTCTTTGCACGCCTGGGGGCGTTTGGCATAGCAAACGTCATAGATATTGAAGGTGAGGCTTTTGGTCAGGTTGTTAAAACCACGCAGCTTAATCTTTGGTTTGCGCTTGGGACGGGTGATCTTTTTTGCACACATCGGCAGGACTCCTGAAAAAACACCGGACGAGTTGTCCGGTGCTATCCCGAAATTTACGAGCCACGAGGAACTGCTGTGGTTCGCACCGCAAAAGCCTGGGACAGCCCCCATGCGGGGACAGTCCCGGATTTGCTGCTATTTTCCTTTAACTTGGCGCTATTTGGTAGTCCTTTTTTACACTGCTTTCTTCGCGTTTCTATCGCCCATGACCTTGTAAGCGCAGAGTGAACCGCACATGGTGCAGGCACCATGTGATTCATCAACTCCTGATTCATCACGCCAACGTCGTGCTTTCTCCGGGTCAAGAGAAACCGAGTATTGTCCTTCCCAGTCAAGATTTTTGCGATAGACAGCCATGGCATTATCTTTTTCGATTGCTCCAGGAATACCTTTAACAATATCAGCAGCGTGAGCTGCAATCCGCACTGCCATTACCCCTTCATGGACGTCTTCAACTGTCGGCAAGCGTAAGTGCTCACTTGGTGTAACATAACAGAGGAAATCCGCTCCGGCTGCTGCTGCTACAGTTCCACCGATAGCTGCGGTGATATGGTCATAGCCGGGAGCGATATCGGTGACCAGTGGTCCGAGAACATAGAATGGTGCTCCATGACAAAGACGTTTTTGTAGTTTGATATTGGCTTCAATCTGATTCAGAGGGACATGGCCTGGACCTTCGATCATCACTTGAATCCCTGCATCCTGAGCACGTTGAGTCAGTTCTCCGAGGATAATCAGTTCTTGAATTTGGGCACGATCACTTGCATCAGCTAGGCAGCCAGGTCGAAAACCATCTCCCAAGGAGAGAACGGCATCGTAGGGGCGCACCAGCTCCAGCAACCGATCATAGAATTCGTAGAGGGGGTTTTCAGCATTGTTGTAATCCATCCAGCCGACTGTGAAAGAGCCGCCTCGAGAGACGACTTCCAGGAGGCGTCCTTCTTTATCCATTCTCGCGACAGTTTCACGGGTGACGCCACAGTGAACGGTGATAAAATCGACACCATCATCCAGATGTTTTTTGACTCCGGCAAAAATATCATCAACGGTCATGTCGACGATCGGTTTGTCTTGTTTGATAACCGCATCACAGGCAGCCTGGTAGAGGGGGACACTGCCGATGCAGAGATCGGTCTCAGCAATAATCGCAGCGCGAATTTCATCAATGGGACCACCGGTCGATAGATCCATCAGGGCATCGGCTCCAGCAGCTGCGGCAACTTTGGCTTTTTCCAGTTCTTTGTCAATACTGGTGTCGTCCTGGCTGGTGCCAAGGTTGGCGTTGGTTTTGGTGCGTAAACCTTCGCCAACGGCTAAAGGGCGTCCATTGATATGTTTTTTGTTAAGACAGATGACGGCAGTTCCTGCGGCAATTCTCTGGCGGAGAATTTCCGGGTCAATGTTTTCAGTGGCGGCAGCTTGGCGCACCAAATCGCTGATCTGTCCCTGACGGGCTATTTCCAGTTGGGTCATAAAAGGTACCTCAAACAGAGAAATGCAGCGCTAACGTGATCGCACTGCGGTTGAAAGATAAGAAACGATGCAGTTCCTGATCGAGAAGAGTCAACATAGCCAGTCGACCTACAAAATAAAAAAGCCGCCAAAAGGCGACTATCGATAGGTTAAATCGGTATTTGTAGCCGCTTCCCTACGCCGGTATCAACCGGATCAGGTTCCAAGGGTTGTTCCAGTAAATCTGGAACTCTCAGTAACGAAGACGCCCCTAGCGTGTCATTTAGACATAATAGAATTACCAGTTAGGTAATATGAAAGTCAACAGAGAAAAGCAGTGCTGAAGAGGATGCACTGTGGTTGAACGATACGAGATATTGCAAAATCTAATCTATAGAGACATGTTCATGCAATAGCTGCATTGCGGCTTGGATATGAT
Source organism: Desulfuromusa sp. (assembly GCA_033791405.1). Taxonomy (GTDB): domain Bacteria; phylum Desulfobacterota; class Desulfuromonadia; order Desulfuromonadales; family Geopsychrobacteraceae; genus Desulfuromusa. Next base: position 5,162 of record JASJGT010000068.1, on the reverse strand, counting down.
TGACCGGACCGTGCCCTCGACCAATTTGGACTGAATGCTCGATAGCAAGAGAAACAAAACGTTTTCCCCGTTCTACAGCGAGTTTCAGAGGATAACCTTGGGCGAGGAAGGTTGCGATAGCTGACGAAAGGGTGCAGCCGGTTCCATGGGTATTGATGGTATCAAAGCGTTGTGATGTCAGTTGATGTTCAACATCTCCCATTAACAGAATGTCGGTCGCATCACCGCTCAAATGGCCACCCTTGATCAAGACGTTGCGTGCCCCTAGCTCTTGTAAATTGCGACCCGCTTCAATCATTTCTTCGACGGTTCGCGGTTCAATCCCGGTCATCACTTCGACTTCGGGAAGATTTGGGGTCAACAGATAAGATTGAGGTAGTAAGCGGGAGATCAGGCTGTCGTGAGCTTCCTTGTCGAGAAGCGACTCTCCTCCTTTGGCGATCATCACGGGGTCGACAACGGCCAGTAGCGAACGTTCTTGGATTGTTTTGGCAACGCGTGAAACAATTCCACCCCAACTCAGCATTCCGGTTTTAATGGTGTCAGTTCCAATATCATCAAGAACAGCTTCAAGTTGTTTGATGACAAAGTCGGTGTGAACCATATAAGTTTCGACAACTCCAAGGGTATTCTGAGCCGTGAGAGCTGTTAGAACACTACTGGCGTAGCTACCAAGCAGGGTGATGGTTTTGATGTCAGCCTGAATCCCGGCTCCACCGCTGGAATCTGATCCAGCAACCGTTAAAACTTTGCCGTTAGGGGCAGGGTTATTTCGGTTGAAAATGAGCGAATACTCTTTGGCGGCACGGGCGGGATCGCTGTCTGCCATAATCCCAGAGAGGACGGCAACAGCATCAGCTCCAGCAGTCAACGTCTCAAATGCACCATCTGGAGTGATGCCACCAATGGCAACGACAGGAATTCGAACCGCCTTGCGTACCATTTTTAACGTTTTGAGCCCGACCAGCGTGGTCGCATCTTTACTGTCGGTTGGGAAAATACTGCCGATGGCAATGTAATCAGCACCTTGGGCTTCAGCTTTAAGGGCTTCATCGACGCTGTGGGTAGAAAAACCGATCAATTTTTTATGGCCGAGGATCTGACGGGCTTGAAAGATGGACATATCATCCTGTCCAAGGTGAACCCCATCTGCATCAATCTCGTGAGCAAGTTCCGGAAGATCATTGATAATCAGGCTGGCTTCATGCTCGCGACAGAGATTTTTCAGGTTTTCTGCCATTTCCCGACGCTCATCTGGACGGATATCTTTGGCACGGTATTGGACAATTTTGGCCCCACCGGTCAACGCTGCTGCTACTTTTATCAGCAATTTTCCATCTTGATTGTTGTCTGTGATGAGATAGAGACCGAAAGGCATTGGCAATCTCCTTAGTAATATTAGCTAGATAAGAATGGTCTTCTTATCATGAATTATTGTTTTAAATGAAAATTCTGAGAATTTTAGAATGAAAATCCCACAACAATTGTGGATCGTATCAGGATAAAATCTTGGTGTCAATTAATCTTTCAACTTATTGATACTTTACAGAATGTTTTCAGGTGTATAATTTACAGTGTTGGTTCCTTCTTTAATCTACTGGAGAAAATGTAGCGATGAACTATCCTTCCCGGCCGACCTGGGCCGAAATTGATCTGTCGGCATTGCAACATAATTTACAACAGGCAAAAAACTCGTGCTCTGCCACGCAGCGTATTTTGGCAGTGGTTAAAGCCGATGCTTATGGTCATGGCGCTGTTCCGGTGACTCAGGCTTTGCAATCTTTTGCAATCAGCGATTTTGCTGTAGCGACTCTGGAAGAAGCGTTGGAGCTACGACATGCTGGTATCACCGATAATTTACTGGTTCTGGGTAGTTGTTTCCCCGGTCAGGAGAGTGCTTTTTTACAACATGATTTAACGCCAACATTGCTGGATGTGGATACTGCCTTGCGACTTAATACCGAGGCGGTCAACCAGCAACTGCAGCTTAAAGTCCATTTAAAAGTTGACAGCGGTATGGGACGAGTTGGCTTTCTTCCCACGCAATTGCAGGAATTTTTGCCTCAACTCCGCCACCTTGATGGATTGGTGATTGAGGGTTTCATGTCTCACTTGGCCTGTGCTGATGAGCTGGATTCTCCCGTGAGTACAGAGCAGCAGGGACAATTTCGGATGATGCTACAAATGGTGCGGGAAGCGGGAATTGAACCGCGAGAAATTCATCTCAATAATAGTGCCGGTTTAAGTGGCTGGGAGTGTGAGGAATGTACCCTGTCGCGTCCCGGGATCATGCTTTATGGTGGCCTTCCCGGTTCCGATTTTTCCGCTAAATTAGATTTACAGCCCGTCATGCACCTGCGCAGCAGTATTGCTCAATTACGTCAATTGCCAGCAGGAAGTGGCATTTCCTACGGACATTGTTATCACGCTAATGCTGATATGCAAGTTGCGGTTCTCCCAATTGGCTACGCGGATGGTTATAATCGCCTCTTGAGTACTTGTGGCCAGGGAATTCTGCGGGGACAGAAAATTCCGGTTATTGGCAGGGTTTGTATGGACTGGATTATGCTGGATGTCAGTGAGATCCCTGATGTTGCAGTAGGTGATTGTGTCACGTTACTAGGTTCTGCGGATGGATTATCAATTCTCGGAGATGACTGGGCAGAACAGTTGAATACTATTTCCTACGAAGTTTTTTGCCGTATCGGGAGCCGGGTTCCGCGGCGCTACTTACCAGAATTAGAGCGTTAAAAGCTGTTGTCAGCAGGGAAAAATCATGTTAAAAAACCACTCAAATTTGGTCGATCAGACTGACTCAAAATAATCTCTTCTTTTTTATATATTAAGCAGCACGGATCTTAGACAGATTCAGGTTTAGCAGGGCAGTGTCTGCTGCGATTTTTTTATCATCAATTTATATTGATTTTAGCCTCGAAAGGAAATTCCATGGCCGCTATCAAACGTGCACTGATTTCAGTATCTGATAAAACAGGAGTTGTTGATCTGGCTAGAGAATTGAGCAGTTTTGGAGTAGAGCTTTTGTCAACGGGTGGAACCGCAAAAATGATCCGCGATGCTGGAATCCCCGTCATGGATGTTTCTGACTATACCGGTTTTCCGGAGATGATGGATGGTCGGGTGAAAACTCTGCACCCGAAGGTTCATGGCGCACTGCTTGGGTTACGTGACAATCCAGAACATGTCAATGCGATGGCAAAGCACGATATTGAGCCAATCGATATGGTAGTGGTCAACCTTTATCCTTTTGAGGCGACAGTGGCTAAAGAGGGGTGCAATCTGGAAGATGCGATCGAAAATATCGATATTGGTGGCCCGACCATGCTGCGCAGTGCGGCGAAAAATAACAAATTTGTCACCGTTCTGGTTGATCCGTCTGATTATGAAATTGTTATTGCCGAAATGAAGCAAAACAGTGGTGAAGTTTCGGTGGCGACTAACTTCCAACTGGGAGTCAAGGTTTATCAACATACAGCAGCGTATGATGGCGCCATTTCCAACTGGCTTGGAAAGAAAACCAGCGATGATGCGGTTGATTTTGCTCCGACTCTGACCCTGCAATTTCAGAAAGCCCAAGGGATGCGTTATGGTGAAAATCCTCATCAAAAAGCAGCTTTTTATGTAGAAAAAAATATCGCTGAAACTTCAATTGCCACAGCACGCCAACTACAGGGCAAGGCCCTCTCCTATAATAATATTGGCGATACCGATGCGGCTCTTGAGTGCATCAAACAGTTTGGTGAAGCACCGGCCTGTGTCATCGTCAAGCACGCTAACCCTTGTGGCGTGGCTACGGGCGCCACTTTGCTGGAGGCTTATCAGAGAGCTTTTTCAACCGATCCAGAATCTTCTTTTGGTGGTATTATTGCTTTTAATCGGGAACTTGATGCCGAAACGGCTCAGGCAATTGTTGATCAGCAATTCGTTGAGGTGATTATCGCCCCGAAGGTTGCCGCTACAGTTCCTGAAATAATCGCTAAAAAGAAAAATGTGCGGTTGCTTGAATGTGGTGAGTGGCCAACTGAAACGGTTCAACGACTTGATTACAAACGGGTCAATGGCGGACTGTTGGTGCAGGAAGCTGATCTGTTATTGAGTGCTGATTTAAAAGTTGTCACCAAGCGGGCACCGACCGATAAAGAACGCCAGGATCTCGATTTTGCCTGGCGGGTTGCCAAGTTTGTCAAATCAAATGCGATTGTCTATTGCAAGGATGGGATGACTATCGGTGTTGGGGCGGGGCAGATGAGTCGGGTCAATTCAGCACGGATTGCTGCGATCAAGGCCGAACATGCTGGATTGGACGTCAAGGGTGCAGCCATGGCCTCTGATGCTTTTTTCCCGTTCCGCGATGGTATTGATAATGCCGCTGCCGTTGGTATTACGGCGGTTATTCAGCCAGGTGGATCGATCCGCGATGTAGAAGTGATCGCCGCTGCGGATGAGGCAGGGATGACGATGGTGTTTACCGGAATGCGCCACTTCCGGCATTGATGGCGTCGCAAAAAAGTCCGCCCTTCAGCGTTGCAGCAGGTTTTCAGGATCTCGACATACCTAATGTATGCCTTCACCCCTGAAAACCTACTCTGCCTTGAAGACCGAATTTTTTGCTTAGCCATCGGATTTATATGGTTTTGTCGGTAAATGAAAGGGATAAAATAACAATGAAAATTCTAGTTATTGGTGGTGGTGGGCGTGAGCACACTCTGGTTTGGAAGATTGCCCAGTCGCCACTGGTGCAACAGATTTACTGTGCGCCGGGAAATCCTGGAATCGCTGAACTGGCCGAATGTGTCCACATTGGTGCCGATGAAATTGATACCTTGCTTGATTTTGCTCTGGCGGAGAAGATTGATCTGACGGTGGTTGGACCAGAAGTACCGTTAACTATGGGGATTGTCGATCTCTTTCAATCTTCCGGGTTGGAAATATTCGGACCTAATAAAGCTGCCGCTCAAATTGAAGGAAGTAAGCGTTTTTCCAAAGATCTGATGGCTCGTTATAATATCCCGACTGCGGCTTATCGGAGCTTTTCCGATCATGATCAGGCGGTTGATTACATTCGTGAGCAGGGCGCTCCGATTGTCGTCAAAGCAGATGGTCTGGCTGCGGGGAAGGGTGTCAGTGTTGCTATGACGGAAGAT
>JASJGT010000067.1:0-6927 GCA_033791405.1 Desulfuromusa sp. | reverse complement strand
AGGCAACCTCCTGTTTCGGGTGCGACGAATGGAGGATCGGCGAATTGAAGAGGTTGAAATGATAATCTCTGTATCTGAAGAGTAAAATATTCGTACGTCCTGCTCATGGGGTGGACAAAGGAGCTGTAAACAAATAACATGACCACCTTGCATCTCATCTTCAGGCCATATTTGACCGAACTTCAATCACCAACTCCTCAACGTAGCCCTGCTACATCTGCGGGTTGTTTCAATCAGTTCAGCCAAATCTGCCCCAAATCTGAACGCAATATTAACCACGCTATTTATTTACAGCTCCTAAGACAAACAATAGATCTTTTCAGCTATCGACTTCTTAAGTGCTGACTTTATTTTCTGAGCCTTGTTTTATGGAAAAATCTGATTCAGTTTTACATTGCTGTTTGTGGTGCTAGTCGATTCTTAAATATATTTCTCTTTTTTGTTCTCTCATTAGTTCCAAGTCCCCGTCGTTGCAACATTTTCCAGAACAAATAATCACCTTTTAAACTGTATTTCTCCTTGACAGTAAATGATTGCACCGCTATATTTCCATCAACTAGGTGTCAAATAGTGTCAAGTGGTGTCAATATGAAATTTTCCGGTGAATATAATGTCAGTATCGATTTGAAGGGACGGGTCAGTATCCCGGTTCCTTTCAGGGAGGAACTGCATCAGGTTTATGAATCTGAGGGATTGGTTGTGACCCGCTACAAAAACGGTCTGGTTGCTTATCCTCCAAAGCGTTGGGAGGAGATCTGTGCCAATGTTTTTGCTATGTCGGCAGGACCCAAGCGTGAGGCTAACTTGCGTAACCGGATCGCTCCGGCAAAGGAATGTTCTTTTAACGCCCAGGGGCGAATTCAGGTTCCCCAATCCCTACGTGAGCATGCCGGATTGGATAAAGATGTCGTTGTGATCGGCATGTTTGAAAAAATTGAAATCTGGAGTCAACAGGCTCATACCTTGATTGCCGCTGAATCTGAATCGATGTTGGATGAAGATGCGCAGGGGCAGGCGGATTTGGGCTTTTAATCATGCTATCAGCTCCCTTTGAGCATCTATCGGTGATGCCGGAGGACGTTCTGCACTGGTTGCAGCCTGTAGCTGGCGGCATTTATCTGGATGGCACTCTTGGCGGTGCCGGACATTCACGTTTGATTCTTGAAGCCGCTACGGATAGTCGTTTGATCGGGTTGGATCGAGATCCTGCCGCACTCCAGGAAGCCGCTGAGATTCTAGCTTCTTATGGGGATCGAGTCAGCTTGCACCATGCGACTTTCGATCAGGCAGGTAAGGTTTTACAGCAACTCGGCATTGACGGTCTCGACGGCATGCTCCTTGATCTCGGGGTTTCCTCCCACCAACTAGACACCCCGGAGCGGGGCTTCTCATTCCGTCATGACGCACCCCTTGATATGCGGATGAATCCCACAACGGGAACCACCGCTGCTGATGTTGTTAATCAGGCTGATGAGGCAGAGCTAGTACGTATCTTCTTTGAATATGGTGAAGAGCGCTACAGCAGAAGAATTGTTAGAAAGATTGTTGCCCAGCGTCAGGAACTAGCATTAACAAAAACTGGAGAGCTGGCAGAGTTAGTTCGTCAGGCAGTCCCGGGAGGGCGGAAGCCAAGTCGAATTCATCCGGCAACCCGGGTATTCCAAGCATTGAGAATTTATGTCAACGATGAATTAGGGCAGGTGGAACGAGGGGTTGAGGCTGGTATCTCGTTACTTAAGCCGGGCGGTCGACTTGTCGTTATCAGTTTTCATTCTCTGGAAGATCGAATCGTTAAACATTTGTTCCGTGAAAAGGCTCAAGGTTGTATCTGTCCACCCCGTTTGCCAGTTTGCCAATGCAATAACACTCCCGACGTGAAAATCCTAACGCGTCGAGGCATAAAGGCCGGGGATGATGAAGTTAGTCAGAATATTCGATCACGCAGCGCCATATTAAGAGCTGTTGAACGTTGTTAATCAACCTCTAAGATGAAGGAAGGGGACATAAATGTCAGAAGCTATATCTCAAACAACAGTTAAAATTCCTGGGTTTTCATTTTACCGTCCCCGGTTCAGTTCGGTTTGTGTGGCAATCATGTTGGTTTCCATGTTGTCGTTGTTGTTTGTCTGGTCACGGATTCATGCGATTAATTTAGAATACAATATTTCCAGTCTTGAACGTGATATCCGCAGTCAACAACAACAGATAACCGAGTTGAAATTGGAAGCTGCATTTTTGGCTCGGGATGAGCGGATTGAGAAACTGGCCAAAAAAACTCTTGGGTTGCGTACACCGTCACCCGGTCAAATTATCAGGGTGGAATAATATGGCCTTAACGGAACGTGGTATTCAGATCCGGATCCGTTTCTTTGGAATCCTTTTTATTCTGGCATTTTTAGCAATTGTCGGGCGTGCCTATTATCTCCAGGTTGTGCTGGCTTCAGAGCTTCAGGGCCGTGCCGACCAACAACGTCAACGTATTGTCAAATTAGCTCCACAGCGGGGAAGTATCTTTGATAGTAGGGGGGATCCTCTAGCGGTCAGTCTGGCGGCAGAATCACTTTATGCCGATCCGGTATTAATCGAGAATCCTCAGCAAGTTGCCGGGCAGTTGGGCAAGTTGCTTAAAAGTTCGAAAAAAGAGCTGGAACGATTACTTTCTTCAAAAAAACGGTTTGTCTGGTTGCAACGTAAACTTGACCCAAAGGTTGCTAAGCAAATTCGTGGCTTGAAAATTAATGGATTACAGTTTGTAACTGAACGGAAGCGCTACTATCCACAAGCGAGCACTGCAGCTCACGTGTTGGGCTTTACCGGATTGGATCCCGAAGGGCTCGAAGGGATCGAGTTGGAATATGATCGGCAGCTTCAGGGAGAGGCGGGTCGACTGGTTTCATTGCGTGATGCTAGGGGTCGGGGACTGGCTTCTGAAGATCAACTGATCCAGGGTGGGGTGGCGGGGAACAACCTTTATCTTACTTTAGATCGGTCGTTACAATATATAGCTGAAAAAGAACTGGCTCGAGTTGTTCAAGAAACCGGTGCTGTCGGTGGAACTGTCGTGATGTTGGAACCTGCCAGTGGACGAGTTCTGGCGATGGCCAGCCAGCCTGATTACAATCCGAACCTGGCTGGACGTTCTCATGCAGCGAAACGCCGCAATCGAGCGGCGTGTGACATGTATGAACCAGGCTCAACTTTTAAGCCATTTCTCATGGCGGCAGTTCTGGAAGAGGAGTTGGTTCGACCTGGTCAAAAAATTTATTGTGAGAATGGCCGCTATTCGGTTGGTGGAAAAACGATTCGTGATCATAAGAAATTCAAACAACTGACTCTGAAGGAAGTTCTAAAGTTCAGTAGTAATATTGGTTCTGCCAAATTGGGTAAAGCGTTGGAAAGGGAGCGATTCTATTCTTATATCCGCAGTTTTGGTTTTGGTGAACCAACCGGACTTGATCTTCCCGGAGAGGTGAAAGGAATGTTGCGTCCACCATCGAAATGGTTCGAGATCGATCTGGCTGCAATTTCTTTTGGTCAGGGGTTGAGTGTTACATCGATTCAGATGGCTTCCGCCATGGCTGCTATTGCAAATGGTGGCTTGTTGATGGAGCCGTACCTGGTTGAAAGAGTAACTGCTGCAGATGGACGGCAAATACAGAAACGGCTCCCTCAGGTTCGACACCGGGTTATTTCGGAGAAAACAGCTCAACAGGTAAGAGATATGATGGTAGCGGTCACCGAACCGGGTGGAACTGGTACCAGAGCAGCATTAGCGGGGTATCGGGTTGCTGGTAAAACGGGGACTGCACAAAAGGTTGATACGGTGACGGGGGGCTACTCTCCCGATAAGCGGGTGTCCTCATTTGTTGGATTTGTCCCTGCAGACAACCCAGCATTGGTTCTTTCTGTCACGGTTGATGAACCTAAGGGGAAAGCTTATGGCGGTCTGGTTGCTGCGCCGGTATTTGCGAGAATTGCCGGTCAAACCCTCAGCCATTTGAATATTCTCCCTAAAGGGACTGTCGCTGCGCTGACAAAAGAGCAGTTAGCTGCAGAACCTTTGCCAGATTTGGCTGCTTTGCTACCAGAGATTGAGACAAGCGATGGGTTGAGAATGCCAAATTTTTCAGGAATGAGTTATCGCCAGGTGTTGCAGACCATGGAGAAGAAAAATCTGAATTTAAAACTTTCTGGAAGTGGTCAGGTTGTTAAACAATACCCAGCCCCAGGGAATGTTATCCGTTATGGCAAACAGGCCTGGATTCGTTTTGGAGTGTAGCTAATGGCGTCGCAAAAAGTCCGCTCTGCTGCGTTGCAGTGTTTTTTCAAGATCTCGACATATATAAAATATGTCTTCGTTCTTGCAAAAACACCAAACCTTGCAGAACGAAATTTTTGCATAGCCATCAAAATCATCACTGATGTCTGACCAACAAGGACAACACATGAAACTGGAGAAACTACTGACAACAATTCAGCCACTGGCCATAGCTGGTTCAGCTGAAGTGGTTGTCTCGGGACTGGCTTGTGATTCCCGCCAGATTCAGGCAGATATGTTGTTTTTTGCGCTGCCCGGTGTCAAGGTTGATGGTTTTGACTATCTTCCTCAGGCTCTACAGGCGGGGGCAACTGCAGTTGTTGCTGAGCAGATTCCGGAAGGTTGTGCGGCAAATATCTGCTACATCAAAGTGGCTAATGTCCGGCAGGCAATGGCTGTTATGGCTGCTGAGTTTTATGGCAATCCAACTGATGGTATTTCAGTTATCGGTGTCACCGGAACCAATGGGAAGACCACCATTACATATCTACTCGAGGCAATATTTGCGCAGGCTGGCTTTTCTCCAGCAGTATTCGGGACGATCGAATATAGGTTTGGCCAATCACGCTATGAAGCATCTAACACAACACCAGAATCGATTGATTTGCTGCGGATGATGGCAGATTTCCGTCAGCAGGGCGCGGATATTATGATTCTCGAGGTTTCTTCTCACGCGTTAGAGCAGCATCGCGTTGATGGGATCAGTTTTGATGCTGCGGTATTTACCAATCTGACTCAAGACCACCTTGACTATCACGAAACGCTGGAGCGGTATTTTGCCAGTAAGCGGCGTCTGTTTACGGATTTACTGGGTTCCGGGATTGCGGTGATTAATCGTGAGGATGCTTGCGGTGCCGAATTGTTGAAGGAGAATCAGAGCTGGGTCTCTTTTGGGCTGGATGAGAGAGCCAATGTCTATCCACATCAGGTTGAGGTTGGGCGTGATCGGATCAGTGGACTATTTTCAAGTGAGCAAGAGGATGTTGTTGTTGAAAGTGGGATGATTGGTGATTTTAATGTCAGCAACCTGCTGGCAGCAGTTGCCACGGCATTGCAGTTTGGAATCGGCAATGAAGTGATTGCCAAAGGGATTTCAGGTGCTCCCCAGGTTCCAGGTCGGGTGGAAAAAGTAGAAAATAACCAAGGGGTATTGGCGCTGGTCGATTATTCCCATACCTCGGATGCCCTGGAACAAGCATTGAAAACCTTATCAAAACTTGATTGTCAACGACTGTTGACTATTGTTGGCTGTGGTGGAGATCGAGATCAGGGAAAGCGTCCTGTCATGGCTGCCGTGGCGGTAAAATATTCAAATTTAGCAATTTTCACTTCAGATAATCCACGCACTGAAGATCCATTCAAAATTCTGGAACAGATCCGGGGTGGCGCAGTGGCTGCAGGTAGCAAGGAACTGAGTGAAGATCTGGCTGCAGTTGAAGATGGATTTATTGTCATCCCTGATCGTCGTGCCGCAATTGAGTTTGCTGGTAATCTTGCTAAGCAGGGAGATCTATTGCTGGTTGCAGGAAAGGGACATGAGGATTATCAGGTCCTTGGAACTGAAAAAATCCACTTTGATGACCGGGAGGAATTGAGTCGCGTGCTAAACAAGTTAGACGGTTCAAAGATTCTGAACAGCAGAATTGGAGCTGAAAATGATGTTTGATCTGGAACGGATTGCTAGAATTGTTGACGGTGATTTTTCCGGGAGAAAAGTCAATTGTCAACTCAGTGGAATCTCTACTGATAGCCGTAACCTGAGCTCTGGTACACTGTTTGTTCCTCTGCGCGGTGAACGCTTTGATGGTCATGATTATCTTGGTCAGGCAGTAAAAAATGGTGCTGCTGCTTGCTTGAGTGAAGAGGTCACTGCTGGCTTGAGCGTCCCGGTTGTGCGAGTCTCTAATACACTGCGGGCACTTGGAGATATTGCCGCTACTTACCGTTTACAGCTCAATGGGCCGTTAGTGGCAATTACCGGCTCAGCTGGAAAAACAACCACCAAAGAAATGTTGGCAGAAATTCTTGAACAAGTTGCTCCAGGGCTGAAAACAGCCGGAAACTTTAATAATCTTATTGGGTTGCCATTAACCTTGTTTCGGTTGGAACAAAAACATCAGTGGGCAGTTTTGGAAATGGGGACGAGCGCCCTTGGAGAAATAGAGCGTTTGACAGAAATTGCTCAGCCAACAATCGGTGTCATCACCAATATTGGTGAGGCCCATTTAGAAACCTTGCAGGGTTTAGATGGTGTTTCCAGAGCAAAAGGGGAGCTTTTTGCCGGATTACAGGGGGGAACCGCCATTCTCAATCTTGATGATCCAAGGGTTGCGCAATTACCAGTAGCCAACGGGGTTAAAAAACTGACTTATGGGTTGTCGGAGCAAGCTGACGTTCGTGCTGAATCAATTATGGATAAAGACAAAGGGGTTAGCTTTGATCTTTTACTGGCTGGACAGCGCTATCCGGTTCAACTGAGTCTTCCCGGTCGGCACAACGTATCCAATGCTTTGGCTGCCGCTGCAGCAGCAATGGAGATTGATGTTCCGGCAGAAAAAATTGTCGCTGGTTTAACTCGATTTGTTGCGATTCAAGGGCGGATGGATCTT
>JASJGT010000066.1:0-23928 GCA_033791405.1 Desulfuromusa sp. | reverse complement strand
ATAACAACTGCAGCCCCCCAACAACCCGCAGATCTCGAATCCGTCCTCAATGGACCATTAGCTGACAAACTGGCGCTGATGAAACGGGCTCTGGCAAAATGTATCGGACCGGTTGCTGGCAAGGTATTGAAAAACGCTGTAAAAGCATGGTTGGAGCAGGGAGAGCCATCTCAAACACGTCTTGGTGAGCTTGCCGAAATCATGCGTCTGGAAATTGACAACGAAGCATCACAAAACGAGTTTCTTGACGAACTGAAAAAGATTATCTGAACCCTGTTGCCATGGATTAAACCTCAGAGCGCGAACTCAGCCGGTAGAGATTTCCAGGGTGAACCAATCGAGAATAACTGACCAAATTATTCGCCGACCAAGTTCTCCGATTGACCAACAGACAAGGGGTATCTGCTGAAATATTAAGTAAATCCTGTTCCAAAGAGTTCGGCAGAATCGCCTCAACGATATGTTCGATTTCCGATAGAGGAAAAAGTTCACTCAAATACTGGCTGGGAGTCGTCACCGAAAAATCCTGTTTAATATATTCTGGAACGATCACTGCGTTGACATACCGTTCTGCAAGTTGAAGCGGTCTACCATTTTCCTTGTGTACGATAAGAGAGTGGAAGACAGGATCCCCAGAAGAAATCCCCAGTTGTTTTGCCAGATCTTTATCAGCCTGCACTTTTTGCAAGCGGTAACGTTGATTACTGTAGACATTGTGCCGCCCTCGAATTTCATCGGCAATGTTACGAATCTCCAGTAATGGTGATTCCACTTGAGTCATTGAAACAAAGGTACCGAGTCCCTGGTGCCGAACCAGCATCCCCTCAGCAACAAGTTCCTTAACCGCCCTATTCGCGGTCATGCGACTGACGTCAAATCTTTTTGCCAATTCATGCTCTGTCGGAATCTGCGCATCAGGTGGATATGTCCTGTCTGCGATCGCCTGACTTATAAAATCCTTAATCACCTGAAAGCGGGGCTGCACCCCGGACTTTTTCCTCATTTTTCTTCCTCTTGGCAGCAAGATATTTTAAGCATTTTAAAAATCTTTACACAACTGCTTGCAACTTTGTATATAATTGTATATACATTTAAAAGAGATGGGAAGGAAAAATAATGGATCCACTATTTTATAACTGCGAAAAAATTTGGATCAATGCTCAGTTGGCCACTATAGATCCGCTTATTGAAGCCCCTTACGGCCTGCTGAAAGATCATTCTATCGGGGTTAAAAATGGGAACATTGCTTTTATTTCTCCCATGCAAGACATTGATATCAATAAATTTCATGGAGAAATAATCGATGCCCAGGGAAATATCCTGACCCCTGGGTTGATAGACAGTCACACCCATTTGATCTACGGCGGTCAGCGTTCCGGGGAATTTACCCAACGGTTAAACGGCACCAGTTACGAAGAAATTTCCCGGACTGGGGGCGGCATTCTTGCCACCGTTGCCGCAACCCGCTCTCTCACAGAAGAGGGGCTTATCCAACAGGCACGACCTCGGCTGGAAGCTTTGCTCAACGAGGGGGTCACAACGGTTGAAATTAAATCAGGGTATGGATTAACCCTCACTGATGAACTAAAAATGCTCAAAGCTGCGAAAAAACTGGCGGCAGATTATCCATTCCGCCTGCGCAGCACCTTACTTGCTGCTCATGCCATCCCTCCCGAATTTAACAATTCTGCTGATACCTACATCGAACTTATCTGTAAAGAGCTGATTCCACGGGTCGCGGATGATGGGTTGGCTGAAGCAGTTGATATCTTCTGCGAAAAGATCGCATTTTCCGCTACCCAGAGTGAGCAGCTATTTATCGCTGCACAAAAAGCCGGGCTGGGGATAAAAGTTCATGCCGAACAACTTTCTAACAGTCATGGGGCAGAACTTGCCGCCAACTTCTCGGCCTGGTCAGTCGATCATCTGGAATATCTGGATGAACCAGGAATCAAAGCACTGAAAATATCGGGAACCGTTGCGACTCTGCTTCCTGGAGCCTTTTATTTTCTTGGTGAAACAAAAAAACCACCCGTTGAACTGTTGCGTCAATATCAGGTTCCAATGGCTCTGGCCAGTGATCTCAACCCGGGAAGCTGTCCACTGGCTTCATTGCGCTTAATGATGAATATGGGCTGCGTTCTATTCGGTCTGACTCCGGAAGAAGCGTTACAGGCCACAACCAGAAATGGTGCCGCTGCTCTCGGACTAGGAGAGGTTACCGGAACTCTCAGTGTTGGAAAAGCGGCCGATATGCTCCTCTGGAATATTGACGATCCGGCTCAACTTGCCTACCAGTTTGGCGCGACCCCATTATTACAACGCATCTTTGGCGGGGAAATCAGCCATGCATAAAGCGCCCGATATGGATTTGTGGACTGGCCGCATCGATGAAGATTCAGATAAAACAAGCTTGCGTTGGCATCAATGTGTTTCTTCTTTATCGGCAAAACATCACGAACCGGGCATTGTGCTACTAGGAGTTGCCAGCGACGAAGGGGTAAAACGGAATCAGGGGAGAATTGGATCTGCAGCCGGCCCCGATGCAATCCGGCGGATACTGGCAAATCAGGCATATCACCTGAAACGCCCTGCTTATGATGCAGGGAATCTCACTTGCGACCAGGATAATCTGAAAGCCCTGCAAGAAGAACAGGCCACGCTGGTATGCCAGTTACTTGATCAAAACCATTTCCCTCTGCTGCTGGGGGGCGGTCACGAAATCGCCTTAGGCAGCTTTCTAGGGCTGGGGCGGCACCTGAATCCCTCCAGAACTGATGCACCGATTGGGATCATCAACTTTGACGCTCACTTCGACTTACGCCAAGCCGCTGAGCCTACCTCTGGCACACCATTTTTACAAATTGCCAAATATTGCCAAGCTAAGAGCATCCCTTTTCACTACTGTTGCCTCGGCGTGAGTGAGATTGCCAATACCAGAGCACTGTTTTCCCAAGCCGATCAACTCGGAGTTGATTATCTGAAAGATGAAGAACTCAGCAGCTGGCAGTTTCCGCAAGTGGAACAAAGATTAATGGAATTCATCCGTCCTTGCCAGGCAATTTATCTCAGTATTGATCTTGACGTACTCCCCGCGGCAACCGCACCCGGAGTCAGTGCCCCAGCGGCCAGAGGGGTTCCCCTCCCCGAACTGGAGCTGCTGCTAAACCTTATCAGATCAGTGGCTCAGAATCGACTAAGAGTCGCAGATATCGCTGAATATAACCCCAACTATGACATTGATAGCTGCACCGCCAGAGTTGCTGCAAGACTTTGTCATCTGCTCACCCGCTAATGAAATGAGAGATACATTATGAATAAACGACTCGACACAAAACGCTTGATTCGTGCCCCACGTGGCTCACAAATTAGCGCTAAAAGCTGGCTGACTGAGGCTCCATTGAGGATGTTGATGAATAATCTCGATCCAGAGATCGCCGAACATCCAGAAGAGCTGGTCGTTTACGGTGGTATCGGTCGAGCAGCGCGTGATTGGGATTGCTACGATAAAATTATAGAGGTGCTCAAGCGATTGGAAGATGACGAATCGCTGCTGATCCAATCTGGCAAACCGGTCGGCGTTTTCAAAACCCACAGCGATGCTCCGCGGGTGCTGATCGCCAACTCAAACCTGGTGCCACACTGGGCCAACTGGGAAACATTCAACCAACTCGATCGGCAAGGGTTGATGATGTACGGCCAGATGACCGCCGGATCTTGGATCTATATCGGCTCGCAGGGGATTGTGCAGGGAACCTATGAAACCTTTGTCGCTATCGCCAAACAACATTTTTCCGGTGATGCGCGCGGGCGCTGGATTCTCACCGGGGGGCTCGGCGGGATGGGTGGCGCTCAACCGTTGGCGGCCACCATGGCCGGATTTAATATGCTGGCCATCGAGTGTGACGAATCACGTATCGATAAGCGTCTGGAGACCGGCTATCTGGATCACAAAGTGACCGAGCTGGGTGCGGCTCTACAATTGATAGAAACTGCTTGCAGCAACAAACAAGCTATCTCCGTTGGTCTACTCGGCAACTGTGCCGAAATTTTGCCAGAATTGGTCCGCCGCAAAGTTGTCCCTGATGTCTGTACAGACCAGACCAGCGCTCACGATCCACTGAATGGTTATCTGCCGGAAGGGTGGAGCCTTGAACAAGCGCTACGGTTAAGACAAGAAAACCCGCAAGAGGTGATTGCAGCGGCCAAAGCTTCTATGGCCAAGCATGTTGAAGCAATGCTGAAGTTACAACAACTGGGAGCGGAAACATTTGACTACGGCAACAACATTCGTCAGGTTGCCCTTGAGGAAGGAATTGAAAATGCTTTTGATTTCCCTGGATTTGTTCCCGCCTATATCCGCCCGCTTTTTTGTGAAGGAATCGGCCCTTTCCGCTGGATTGCCCTGTCTGGAGACCCCGAAGATATTTATAAAACCGACGCCAAGGTAAAGGAATTGATACCCGATGATCCCCACCTGCATAACTGGTTAGATATGGCGCGGGAACGCATTCAGTTTCAAGGCTTGCCGGCACGGATCTGCTGGGTCGGCTTGAAGGATCGGGCGCGCCTCGGGCTGGCCTTTAATCAGATGGTTGCCAGTGGAGAGCTCAAGGCACCAGTAGTCATCGGTAGAGATCACCTCGATTCTGGTTCGGTCGCCAGCCCCAATCGGGAAACCGAAGCGATGGCCGATGGTTCCGATGCTGTCTCCGACTGGCCGTTACTCAATGCCCTGCTCTCGACCTCGGGTGGCGCTACTTGGGTCAGCCTGCATCATGGTGGCGGGGTCGGCATGGGATTCAGTCAGCATGCCGGAGTTGTGATTGTCGCCGATGGGACAGAAGCCGCTGCTCGACGTCTACAACGGGTTTTGTGGAACGATCCAGGATCGGGCGTCATGCGTCATGCTGATGCTGGCTACTCACTGGCTATCGACTGCGCCAAACAGCAGGGGCTGGATCTACCGATGCTGGAGGACAAATGATGTTCAAACTGGAACTCAAACCAGGGCACCTCAGTCTACAACAAATGCGGCGTATTCAAGCTGAACCAGTTGAGTTGAGCCTATCACCCGATTGCCTACCAAAAATTGGAGCGGCAACAGCAACGGTCCGTCAGGTCATCGCACAGGGTCGAGTCGTTTACGGCGTCAACACCGGTTTTGGCCTTTTGGCCAATACCCACATCCCCGATGAAGACCTTAAGCAATTGCAACGCTCTATCGTCTTATCCCATGCCGCAGGAGTCGGTGCATTGATGGATGAAGCAACAGTCCGACTGTTGATGGTTTTAAAAATCAACAGTCTGGCTCGCGGCTATTCCGGGATTCGTCTGAAAGTTATTGAAGCACTTATCACACTGGTCAATGCCGAAGTTTACCCCTGCATTCCACAGAAAGGCTCTGTCGGTGCATCTGGAGACCTGGCGCCGCTTGCACACATGAGTACCGTTCTACTTGGTGAAGGGGAAGTCCTCTATCGTGGGGAGCGGTTACCGGGTCAAAAAGGACTCGAAATCGCAGGATTGGAACCCTGCACCCTGGGACCAAAAGAGGGGTTGGCGCTGCTCAACGGAACCCAGGCATCGACCGCCTTTGCCCTTGAAGGGCTGTTTGCTGCAGAGGATCTGTTTACCGCCGCTATAGTCAGTGGTAGTCTCAGTGTCGAAGCAGCGTTAGCAAGCCGTAGCCCATTTGACCCGAGGATTCATCAGGTCAGCGGACACCAAAGCCGCATTGATACAGCAGAAGCCTATCGTAAACTGCTTGACCACAGCCAGATTGAAGATTCACACCGCGCCTGTGAATCGGTACAAGACCCCTATTCCCTGCGCTGTCAGCCGCAGGTGATGGGAGCCTGTCTGGAACAACTGCGCCATGCTGCGGGAGTCCTGCAAACCGAGGCAAATGCGGTCTCTGATAATCCACTGGTGTTCATTGCAGAAAATGACATTCTTTCAGGAGGGAATTTTCATGCAGAACCGGTCGCTATGGCGGCTGATAATATGGCCTTGGCAATTGCAGAAATTGGTGCACTGGCCGAGCGTCGGATTGCTCTGTTAATTGACAGCAATTTAAGTAAGTTGCCACCGTTTCTGGTAGAAAAAGGGGGATTAAATTCCGGCTTTATGATTGCCCAAGTCACGGCAGCAGCCCTGGCCAGTGAGAACAAATCCCGTGCCCATCCAGCTTCTGTCGACAGCATTCCCACATCAGCAAATCAGGAAGACCACGTTTCCATGGCGACGTTCGCTGCCCGCAGGCTGGGAGAGATGGCGGAGAATACGGCAGGAATTTTGGCAATTGAATTACTGGCAGCCTGTCAGGGTGTCGATTTTCGTGCACCACTTAAAACTTCTGAGTTACTAGAACAGGCTAAGCAGCTTTTACGCGATGAGGTGCCATTTTACGATCAGGATCGCTACTTTGCTCCTGACATTGAAAAGGCGATAAGACTCATTCAATCAGGTCGTTTTGCCCATTTTGCCAGTGCAGCGGTAATATTGAGCCGTTGAGAGGTCAACCGGTAGCCCGTTCCTCTTGTGGGAACAGTTCGGCAAACACCTCTTTGACCGTTGAGATGTGATCGGCTTTCCAGGCGTTAGTGCCACAGAAAACCAGGCCAGTCTCCGTATTCCCCTGCTGGGCACGATCTAACGCGTTGATAATACAGAAGCGCTCACGCGATGCCTGATAGGCACATTTTTTCAGACAAGCTGAGGGACAATAGACGTCAAGATCAACGTCACGTTGACGTATCTGGTCGATATTTTTCTTGATCGCTCGACCTGGCAGACCTGCCGGGCTCATGATCAGACCGATATCTTCCTGCGAACAGTCGAGATAAGCCTGCTTGAACTCATCACTGGCGTCACATTCTTCAGTCACCACAAAGCGGGTTCCCATCTGGACACCATCCGCCCCTTGAGCCAGGGCATATTCAAGATCTTCCCGATCCCAGACACCACCAGCAGCAATTACCGGAATTACCAAATTCCACTTATCTTTCAGATAGTCTTTAACACCGCGTACAGTTGCATACTGATCATATTCCCCGCTGCCGATCCGCTCCATTTTTTCACCAAGATGACCACCTGCTGTGTCGGGATCTTCTACTACGATGGCATCGGGAAAACGCTGGTAGGTTTTCTGCCATTTACGCACGATCAACTCGGCCGCCTTGACCGACGAGACAATCGGCACCAAAGCAACATCGGGGAAATCAGCCGTTAATTTAGGGAGGTTCATCGGTAAGCCAGCACCACTGATAATCAGTTTGGCTCCACCTTCACAAGAGGTACGTACCACCTCGTCATAGTTTTTTACCGCAACCATGCAATTGACACCGATAACTCCATCAGGCGCAATTTCATAAGCCTTACGCAATTCATCCAATAATGCCTGCCGATCCGCAGCAAAAAAGTTCCCCCCGTCATAACTCTCGCTATTTAAGGCCAAACCGGCGGCAGCAACAATACCGATTCCACCATTCAAAGCGACGTTTCCCGCTAAGCGAAATCCAGAGATACGCACCCCCATCCCACCTTGAATCAGGGGGAAAGGGACACTGTGCTGTCCAATAGTTAATCCTGCAAGCATAAAAACTCCTGTCTATGCAGCCATCCGGTTGTAATAATCGATAGCTTCTTGATTTAGTCAGTGATTTTACCAGCCCAGCCAACTTAGAAATGTAATACTTATGTAAAAACTGACTTGTAACGCCCTAATTTCAATGGTAATAGATGAATATGAAACTGTTTCGTCGCCTTTTCCATCCCCTCATCACTTTTATTGGCATTCAGATTGTTTGGATTCTTTTACTGGTCTTCTGGATCTACTGGTTTCTTGGTCGCCACAAGCAGTTGAAAGAGTTGGCGAATAAATATCAAGTAGAATGGTTACCAGGGACAGGCGATTGGCTGATCCTGACTGAGGGGATTCTGCTGCTTGTTGCAATTTTAATCGGTGTCTATGTTATCTTCCTCTACTGGCGGCGACAGGCCTCCTTAAACCGGGCACAACGCCACTTTATTAACCAGGTCACCCACGAGTTAAAATCTCCACTGGCATCAATTCAACTCCATCTGGAAACGATTCAGATGCGCCAGCCAAACCCGGAACAGTTACAGCAATTTGTCACCCGAATGCAGGGGGACAGTGAACGGTTAAACGGCTTGATTAGTAATCTTCTGACAGCCGGTAAAATTGAACATCGAGGGGCCAGACTTAATCTGCAGCGGGGGGATTTGTCGCGGATGATTGAATCTTATCTGCTGCGAGAGAAGGACCAATTTCCTGAAAATGGCACTTTAACTTGGAAAATTGAACCCGGGTTAACTGCCAGGTTTGAAGCAGATTCTCTTGAAACAGTGATGAGAAATCTACTGGAAAATGCAACACTCTATGCCGATAGTCCGCCAATTGTTTCAGTGCAACTGGCCCGAGATGGCGAGATGGCGCACCTTCTTTTTACCGATCAGGGACATGGCATCCCCAGCAAATATCAAAAAAAAGTGTTCCGGATTTTTTATCGAATCCGACGCAGCGGGAAAACAATTCGTGGCAGCGGTCTCGGCTTATTTATCGTTCGAAATGTCATTCGTCTCCATGGTGGCAAGGTCTGGATTGAGAGTCTGGGGAGTGGCAAAGGGACAACTTTTCACCTGATGATCCCCCTTGCAACAGGGAAGTCTGATGAATAAAAATATCATAAAGCTATTACTTGTCGAAGATGAGCCACATATTGCCCAGGGACTGATTTTTAATCTGGAAGAAGAAGGTTACCAGGTCACCCACGTCGAAAGTGGTGAACAAGCATTGGAACAGCTTGAAAAAAGCCCATATGCTCTGCTTATTCTTGACCTGGCACTACCCGGCATTGGCGGTCTTGAAGTTTGTAGCCTGTTACGAGAACAGGGGAATCAGATCCCCATTCTTATGTTGACTGCCCGGGGATCAGAGCAAGATCGAATCACTGGGCTCAGCAATGGAGCTGATGATTATCTGGCGAAACCATTTAACCTCAAAGAATTTCTGTTACGAGTTGCCGGATTACTGCGGCGAGCTCATTGGCAATCTACCCAGCCAGAGAATAAACACTACCAATTTGGGGTTAACCGGATTGATCTGGAAACACATCAGGCGACGACAGCGACCAGAACCATTCAGTTGACTGAACTGGAAATGAAAATATTGCTACTTTTTTTTGATCAGGAAGGAAAGGTCTTATCCCGGGAGAAACTACTTAAACAGGTCTGGGGCATGGCACCAGAAACAGAAACCCGCACACTTGATAATTTCATTGTCCGTTTGCGCAAATATTTTGAGATTGATCCAACCAAACCAGATTATTTCCGCACCGTTCGAGGCCGGGGGTATCGTTTCGTCCAACATCCCGAATTAAATCAAAATTGACCGTCTTGCAAACAGAATAGCAGCGGTTAGACAAAGTCCTCAGCGTATGACCGGTTTGGCTAAAGTGCCACCGATCCGCAACAAATAGCTGCCATCCGCTGTTGGTCGAACTCCGGTAATATTTAACAAACTCCCCAGGCTATCAGGTGTTGACGCAGTAGGATGCAAGCGAACATTCAGGTTCAACCGCGTCTGCTCCGGGGTCTCTCCAACCAGAATATTTCCTCCGCCACTTAATTCTATGACGCCACCCGTCAAAACAACTTTCTCCAGGCTAAAGCGGCGCTGATCAAATTTACCCTCAAGGCGCAGGACCCCGGCAGAAAAATTAGCGGGCAAGCCAATTTTTTCCAAGCCGAGAATCTGAGTAGAATTCAAGCGAAGGGCAAAATCACCGCGACCTGTCATATTTTCTGAAAGGTTTTCACCGTCCAGCAACCCGGTTAATTGCCCACTGACTCGATAGGGCATATCCAACTCTTGCAATAATGCCACAGCAATATTCTGGAATTGAAAAGTTGCCTGTCCACTTTGCCCTGCATTAATATCAAGATGTCCACCAGCCAAATTAGTCGTTAACTTAACCCCCCGGTCAGTGCTGAAAAGACGGCTCCATAGTGGTGTCACCTGCAATTCAGTCAGCTCTAAATCGGTCATTTCAGGCACAGAGGGATAAATTGTCAGATCAAGCCTCAACCCAACTGGAAAAAGCATAGCCGCATTACGACCCTGCATTTTCAAACCAGTTTGTTGAGAAACTTCGTGAATCAGTCGACGTTGCAAGACATCGGCAGGGAAAAACATCCAAAAAGAGAAAAATGCACTGATGACGAAGAGGAGGAAACAAAACAAAAATAGCCTACGGTTTCCAGCTAATTTCTGCCAGCTAAAAAATGAGAGGAGCTTACGACTCATAGACTCTCCAGAGACATCAAGATCATATTGACATCGAGAAGCGAACGATCGTCAAAACGTGGTTTGACCCGCATCGATTTTACTTGAACGCCCCCACTACGGTATTCAACTGCATGGAGCAGTTTGACCAATTGAGATAGAGATATTTTTTCCAGGTGGATCTCAACTAGTTGTTGACGAAACTCACCCTGAGTTGTCGCTGGTTGCGGGCGCATAGAAAGTAATTGTTCACGAACTCCTGTCTGCTCGGTAAGGTTTTCAACCTGAGAAAAAAGTGGTCGATTGTCCTTTTTGAGCGTTTCAACGTCCACAAGCTGCTGCCGTAACTGGATAATTTGGTCTCTTATTTTTTCTACTCTATCCAAACTGTGCCGATGAGCAGCAATTCTACGATCAAGATTATTCATTGTCTCAAAATAGGGGCCGAACAAAACAAACCAGACGAATAGCACCACCAAGACAGCCAAACCGACGCCGACAACTGTTTTTTCTCGTGAGTTGAGACGATTAATCATTGCTCTTCTCCCCCGTGAAATTTAAGTTGCAGTTCGAAATCAACCTGGCTGTTATCGGTTGCTAATTTGGCATTGACAATTTCAACATGACTGAATAGAGGATTAGCTTTCAGTTGTTCTGCTATCAGATTGACCGATTCAAAAGAGTCTGCATTTCCGGACAAGCGAACTTCATCGCTACTGTAATTATATTCCTTAAAGTCAACCCGCAGCTCTCGATCAATACTATTGGATAAACCCTGCAAAACGGTAGCGGAACCATGACCACCAAGACCAAAAAACTGCACCTGTTTTTGCAGGTCATTCAGCTGGCCTTCCAACTGTAACGGCACATCAACAAGTGTAGAATTGGCGGGCATAACCTGCTGAAAAACCTCAGATATCTGTTTCTTTAAACGATGTTCCTCGCGAGTTTTCTGCAAATAGCCAAGATGCATTGTCAATGCTCCTCCAGCAATCACCAGAAGCAACAGAAACCCAACAGCAACAAGTTTTGTCCGAAAAATTTCCAGTTGCCCACGTGCAGAAAATTCCCCCTGGCGAAAATTCATCTGGGTCGTTTTTTTAGCTTCGCGCATTTCAGACAAGGCCAGCAGAGCTGCCGGCGCCATTTCACAAGGGACCTCTGTACCCAATATATCTTCAGCTGGAGTTAGAATTGTTCGATCTGTTTTATAAAGGTTAATCAGCAGCTGTTCAGTCACTCCCGCCCCAATAGCCCAAAGAGGCAAGCCCTCATGACCAATGGCATTTTCCAGCTGACTGACCTGATTGGCAATAAAATCAAAAACCTCATCTTCATCAAGTTCGCTGGTGCCGGGCAACAAACGGTAGTCCCAGATCACTCCATCATAAACCAGCGCGACAACAACTTCGAGACGTCGGCAATAAATTAAAATCCCATCCTGTTCCCCTAAAACCGGCAGGAGGGCAAAAGGGAAAAGATCAATGCGGCGGGGATTCTGTTCTGGATCCGGAAAATGAGCCAGAAGGTCATCAACCTCCCGCTTATTAACGACGACAGCATCCACTTCATAATCGTCTTCACGTGCCCGCGGCGGCAAAAAGGAGACGAGATGTTCTTCAAGTGAAATCGGCAATTGTGAGTTCAACTCTAACGGCAAAGCCGCCTCTATTTTATTTTTTTCACGAAATGGAAAACGCAGGCGGCGAAACAGCCCAACCCGACAAGGGAGTGCCGTAATGAGACGGTCTCCCAAGGTGATTTTTCCACCCAACAGCTCTGTGATCGTCTCTGCAGCGGCTTCAGGATTCTCATAGCTGCGGCTATCCAGCTTGACAGCGATATTACCCCCTGGAATTGCTGTCAAGATAGCAACCCTGATGTCTGTTCCTTCCAGATCGATACCGATAAAACGTTTAGACATGGTATTATTCCACCTTGAAACTCAGAAGCTTGTTGCCTTGTTTGCTGACAATCGCTTGGGCCTGACGGGTTCCCTGATTGATCCGTCCTCGGCTGAAAACTTGATAGATCGATCCTTTGACCCCAACCGAACCTTGCATCCAAGCGGCAGACCAGTGCCCCCCTATCCCCTCGGCCAAAGAGAGATCTTGCAATGTTCGATAGGGCGATTGCTGTCGATAACTTACGAGTGCATCAATATCCGCTGGATCAAAAATAATTTCTACATTCCCCTCTGCAGCAGAAAATTGCCAGACGTAAAGAACTTCTGCCGGGGCGGTATTAAGATTGATCTGATTTTCACCAACAACTCTGATGTAAGGTTTTAAACTTTCAAAGCGTTGTGGATTGAATCCTTTTACCAGCCTCAATTCCCCCAAAATAGTCAATTTTTGGCCTCGCCTTTGATAGGGAGGCTGTAAGGCAGAATAATAAGCATCATCAGGGGTCACCTTGGTTTTATCTGCGTTATACCAATAAACCAGAGAATCAGCCAACTCTTGTGCCTGTAACCGATCCAATTGTAAAACTTCTTCGCAAAGAGCAACAAACCGATGGTAACCCGGCAAACGGTTGCCCCGGTTATCAGCAACATAATTAATGTTCAGCCGCCCCGTCAGGTCAGAAATGGCAATACTGACATCACCATCTCCAGCTGGAATATTGGCCAACGGGTTTCCCCAGAATTCTGAAGGGTGGTCAAAATCATTCTTATCTTCTTGAAGAATTGTTCGAGCTGCCTCTATTCCACCCCGAGCCAGATAGTAAGCCTTGGTTCGATCACGAAAGGTTTCAGTTGCCCGTAAATCAACCAAAGTTGAAAAAGAAAATTCAATCAACAAGGCACTGAGTAAAGCGACTATCAGCAAAACCAACAGCAGAGCCATACCGTTTTGAGTGCGCAGACAACTCATCCAGACACCTCGGGCAAAACAAAACTGCTGCGAAATGGAATAAGCCAACCATCTATTTCCAGCTCAAGTGTAATCTCAACCAGTTGTGGCGGCGTTCTTCCTGACCAGCTATCTTGCCAGACACCCTGACTAAAATAGCGAGCCTGAAAAGTTTTTAGACCAGCAATAAAAAGGAGTGGCTCGGATGGAGCCAGATCCGCCAGTAAAATCTGTTCACTGCGTAACAGATCAGCAGCCTCTTCTTGCTGGCTTATTTCGTAGCGAACCCGTGAAATTCCTCCATGCTGCTGCATGCTCGGAGAAACCAACTCAGTGTTAAACTCGAGAAAAATTCCTCCATCAAGAGTCGTCCCCGAAGTGAAAACAGCCTTTTCCCCCAGCGGAGCAAATCTCAAACTGCTCAGTTCTCCACCAATCCGATCAAAAAAAATCCGCGCCTGGTGGTATAAATCCCCTTCTGCCTCCAAACGATTTCTAGTTTGGCTAACCGAACTGAAAATTCCATAAATACTGGTCAGAATCAGAGTGCCAATTAAAACCGCCAGCAATACTTCAACCAGAGTAAACCCTCGGGAATTCCTCCTCATTCCGCACCTCTAACCGGCAGGAAGGAAACCAGCTTAACCTGTTCATTTTTTTCTGCTTCCCCCCAAAGGACTTGGATAGTGACCTGTTTCACCTGGCTGATCAAGGTATCCTGATAGCTGACCTGCCAACGAAAATCTGCAAACGGTTCAGCAAAAACATCCTCCTGTGGTTCCCAGTTTAAACCAGCCTTTTCAATATTCAGCTCCTGCTCACTCATCAATTGTTGCGCAAGCAGTGTCGCACTGGTGACCTTTTGGATTTTATCCTGAACCAGGATGGAACGGTTCGATAATCCTAATAAAGTCACCAAAGCAATGGCTACAATCGCCAGGGCAATCATCACCTCAAGTAAAGAAAAACCTTTATTGCACTGTCGCATGCTCATCATCGATAGTTATCGATCCAGTCAATGGTGAAAATGCCAGCCGGATGTCACCCCCACTCTCTTTCTGGACTAAAAGACGCGTTGGTTCCATCCAACCAAGTGGAAACACCCGGACAGAAACCTGGCCAGTACGAAAAGTCCCTTTCCCTTCGACGTCGATCTGTTTGATCTGCAGCGGCGCCAATTTGACTTCCCGCCCAAATGACTCTTTTTCTATCACTCCAGAGCTGGATCGCAGACGAAATGCCAACATACTATTGTGGCTAATATCAAACGTCAGCAGGTGTTCATCCCGGGTCAGTGTTGCCTCATTATACAGTTGCTTAACAGTTCCAGCGATTCGCCGTACCATCAGTCGCTCATCGCCCTCACCCCGATCTGACAACAGAGGTAAACTGATAAAACCGACCAGTGATAGAACAACAATAACAACCGCTAGCTCAATCAGGGTAAAACCCGAGCGATTAATCGAGGTTCCAATTGGCAACATCGGCATTTTCTCCCTCACCCCCAGTTTCACCATCAGGACCGTAAGAAAAGAGATCAAGCTCCCCGTGCACGCCTGGGGAGAGATAAAGATATGATTGTCCCCAAGGGTCGAGAGGTATTCTTCTAATATATCCCCCCTCTTTGTAACGGCCGGGAATTCGCCCAACTGTCGGCTTGGTCACTAATGCCTGTAACCCCTGCTCGGTTGCGGGATAAAATCCATTCTCCAGTTTAAAGATTCCCAGTGCTTCCTCAAAACTACGAATCTGGGTCGCGGCTGCAGTTCGTCGTGCCTTTTCCGGTTCATCCAGCAGTCGAGGAACAACTATTGCGGCCAAGATGCCAAGAATCACGACAACAACCATAATTTCTATCAGGGTAAAGCCACGCTGATTTTGTTTAAATATATTCATTCATTACTCCTTCGGCTCTGAAACCTATCCCATCCCTTGGCTCGCCTGAAAAATCGGCAAAAGGATAGCTAGAACAATGAAACCGACAATTGTTCCCATCAACAGTATCATCAGCGGTTCCAGCAAAGCCATCATGCTGTTTAATCGAGTTTGAACCTGGTGCTCGTATATTTCTGCAACCTTGAACAACATCCCTTCCAGTTCACCGCTACGCTCACCAACAGCAACCATTTGCGGTAACATTGGGGGAAAGACTCGCGCATCAAAAAGGGGTTCCGACAAACCAGCCCCTTCAATGACCTTTTCTCGAACTCCTTCAAGTGCTTGCTGTAAATATGTATTACCAAGCAGATTCTGGACAATTTCAAGGGCGGTCAATAATGGTACGCCGCTATGCAGCAGAGTCGCTATCGTTCTGGAAAAACGGGCGGTAGCATTCTCTAGAGCTAACGACCCGAATAACGGAAAACGGTACTTTTTTTGATCTAACCAGAGCCGTCCTCCCGAAGTTAATGAAATACGGCGAATCAGCCAGAACAAGCCGACCCCCAGGATCACCAGCAGCCACCAGTAGTCAGCAAGAAAACGGCTGAAGGACATCAACAAGAGGGTGGGTAGAGGGAGAGCCTGCTCGAGGTCTTCCAGCATCCTGGTTATTTTCGGTACAACAAAAGTCATCAAAAATAGCAGCACTCCACTGCCGACCAGAAACATTAACAGTGGATAGGTCAATGCAGCTTTAAACTGAGAATTAAACCGGGCTTGTTCCTCTGTAAATTCAGC
Organism: Desulfuromusa sp.; assembly: GCA_033791405.1. Classification (GTDB taxonomy): domain Bacteria; phylum Desulfobacterota; class Desulfuromonadia; order Desulfuromonadales; family Geopsychrobacteraceae; genus Desulfuromusa. The sequence goes on along the minus strand of JASJGT010000066.1, from coordinate 8,085 downwards.
AAGTTGGAGTAGAACTTTATCCAGAGTTCCGCTCGCTTCACCAACCTGCACCATATTGGTATAGAGTGGTGGAAAAATCTTCGGATGAGCCTGAAGAGCAGCATGAAGTGCACTTCCCTGTAAAATATCATCCCGTACCCGGGTCAGAACAGAACCAAGGGAACCCTGAGTTTGCTGTTCTGCAACCATGACCAGTGCTTCATCAAGGGGCATTCCTGCAGCCAACATTGTTGCAAGTTGCCGAGTTGCAACGCCCAACTGAGCAGCACTGACACGCCGAAATAGGGTACGCTGAGTTGCCCCAGCAGTATTTCTAGCTGCAGTCAGCTCAGTTGGAAATAACCCTTGTCCCCGGAGTTTATGGCTAGCCGCTTTCTGACTCAGAGCCTCAACAACACCACGCTGTTTTTTCCCTTGAGCATCAAAAGCACTGTACTCATAAAGAGCCACCGCTTAAACCTCCTCCTGAGTCACCCGCAGGATTTCTTCTACTGTTGTCTGCCCAGCCAGAACCTTGACTAATCCAGCTTGCCGCAGAGAGCGCATCCCCATTTTCAATGCCTGCTGACGAATTGTCGCCGCATCAGCATTGCTGGTTACCAGCTGACGAATCGGGTCGGTTACTTCCAACAGTTCATACACTCCAGTTCGTCCAAGATAACCAACCTGCATACAATGGCTGCAACCACGCCCACGATAGAAGGTTGCCTGTTTCGGCACTTCCGTTCCATCAAACAGTTCAGCAAGTAATTCCTTCTCAGGCTGATAGCTAATGCGGCAATGCGGACAGACGGTTCGTACCAATCGTTGTGCCAGAACTCCAACCAGTGCCGATGCTGCCAGAAAAGGTTCAACCCCCATATCCACCAAACGTGCCAGCGCCCCGGCTGAGTCGTTGGTGTGCAGAGTGGAAAAGACCAGATGCCCAGTTAATGCCGCCTGAACAGCTATTTTTGCCGTTTCACTATCACGGATTTCACCCACCATAATTACATCTGGATCCTGCCGTAATATTGATCGTAAACCTTGAGCAAAAGTGAGATCTATTTTGGGATTGACCTGGATTTGCCCAACTCCCGGAAGTTGATATTCGATCGGGTCTTCAACGGTAATGATATTCTGTTCACTGGAATTAAGTGCCGACAATGCTGAATAAAGAGTCGTTGTTTTACCTGCCCCAGTCGGTCCGGTTACCAGAAAGATACCATGATTTTTCGCTATCATCGCCTTGATCTGTGGCAACATCTCAGAATCAACACCAATATCTCTCAGTTTCAACACTCCAGCACTTTTATCCAGCAGACGGAGGACAACCCGCTCGCCAAAAGCCGTGGGCAGTGTCGATACCCGGATATCCCCCTGTTTTCCAGCAATACGAACCGAGAATCGACCATCCTGAGGGAGGCGCTTTTCCGCAATATCCAAGTTTGCCATGATTTTCAAACGGGAAATAATATTTGATAAGGCACGATGGGGGGGACGCTGCACCTCATAGAGAATTCCATCAACCCGATAGCGAACGATCACTTCAGTTTCAAACGGTTCGATATGGATATCACTGGCACGCTGTCGGTAGGCCTGGGTCAATAATCCATTGACAAAACGGATGATCGGCGCTTCGTCGCTGGTATCAAGAAGATCCTCAATCTGGATAGAACCATCCAGATCTTCCTGCACAATATCAGAGATCGAACTGTCACCACCACCGCCAGAAAGGGTCTCATAACCCTGGTTGATTGCTTCTATTAGTTTATCCGGTTCTGCCAGGCAGGGGATAATTCGACAACCCGTTAAGACTGAAAGATCATTTAAAATACGATTATTACTCGGGTCAATCACGGCTAAACGGATCGTTTGCCCATCAATTTCTAAAGGAACCGCCAGATTTTCTCTGGCGTAACTGATCGGAATAGTGGTCAATAGATGTAGCGCGCTGGTTGCTACCTTCGGCTCTGCAACATATTCTATTCCGCTCTGAGTTGCCAGAGCTTCTGCAAGAGTGATTTCTGTCGTCGCACCCTTTTCCTTGAGAATTTCCCCCAATCGCAGGGAGCTGGTCTCCTGCTCTCGTAATGCTTGGCGGACAACATCCTCAGAGAGCCCCTTGTCCTGCACCAGGATTTCCCCAAGTTGGCGCCACTTCAACGGTCGCATGGATTATTCCCCCGCTGCCGTTTCTGGTTTCAACACATTCCCCTCTGGATCGTCCAAACCAAAAAACTTATCGGATCCGTCTTCATCCTGGAACAGATCAAGGCTATCCCGATTTTCCTGAGTAATCCGCTTCAGATCTTCACTGTCACGAATCACCCGGGGGGTGATAAAAATCAGCAGGCTGGTTTTATTCTCAACATCTTTTGTCCGCTTAAACAAATGTCCAAGAATCGGGATGTCTCCAAGAAGTGGAACTTTGGTAACTGCTGTAGTTTTATCTGTCTGGAACAATCCACCCAGAACAACCGTTTCACCATCACGAGCCACAATTGAGTTGCGTAACAGGGTCTTTTTAAAGGTTGGCCCAACTTCATCAACCGTTCCGGTTGCAGTCGATTGAGCAACAACAGAACTGATTTCTTGATAAATTTTCAAACGAACCAAGTTTCCTTCTGTAATCTGTGGGGTAAAACGTAAAGTGAGCGCTGCATCCTGACGCTCAACCGAGTTAATTGGATTACCGGCATTATCGGTCGATTTTGAGGTGATGATGGGGACATTCTTACCAACGACAATCTCTGCCTCTTCATTATCAGAGGTCAGCAAACGTGGCGCGGAAAGAACATTAACATTTGAATCAGTTTGAGAAAGGCCAATAAGAGCCGAGAGGGCTGGAACCGTGACTGTCTCTCCATTAATGATAGTCGTGATAGGGTTGAACAATCCGCCGAGAAGAATACCATCAACAGCTTGAGCTAGAACATTTGGAACCCCATCAGTAGGGCTAAAGGTTGCCAGACCTCTGTCTTGCGCATTACTGGTACCAAAAATCAAACTGTCACTACCGGTCTCGATCGCGCCCTGTAAAGAGGTTCCCAGATCCATCAATGCATCCATCGATAGTTCTAGAATCAAGGCTTCAACAAAAACCTGCTTCCGCTTGATATCAAGCTGATTAATCAGGCTCTGAACCCCTTCATAATCTTCAGCGGTAGCATTAACAATTAGTGCATTGGTGGGTTTATCTGCCGTAATTGTGACTTCTCCAAAAACTTCACCAACAGCAGTTTGCTGCTTTGCCGAGGGAGCTTTTTTTGCCCCCCCAATAATTTTATTCAGAGTTTCAGATAAACCCTCCGCCTCTGCATGTTCCAGATAATAAACATGCACACCGGCTCGACCAAGATCCGCTTTTTCATCAAGTTGAACAATCAGCTCTTTGGCACGTAAGATAAATTTATCATCACCCATAAGCATCACTTTATGGGTTCGTTCATAAGGAATAATTTGGCCTAAAGTTTTTTTACGGGTCGCTGTTCCAGGTTTTTTCCCCTGAACTGTTGTAGCGCCACCTTCCAGCACCTGCATCACCAACTTGGCAGTTTCATCAGCATCTGAAAAACGGAGATCAACAATCTCCATTTTCTCAGCATCCCAGGAATGATCCAAAGAAGAGAGAATCTGAGATAGACGTCTGATGTTGGCAGCGCTATCAGTAATTACGACGGTATTCGTTGCGGCATGGGCAACGACGTGGCTGGTTTTGGGCATGAGCGGGCGCAGAATTGTATCGACAACAACTGTAGCATCCAGATTTTCCAGCTCAATGAGGCGAGTGATAAATTGTTCACCAAGATTTTTTCCACTACTGACTGGCAGGTTTTCTTCTTTTGCAGTGCGAATCGAGACAATTTTGTTCACTTTTCCTGAAGGGACAATGGTAAAGCCTTTGACCTTGAGAACGGTGCTGAAAAGCCGATAGGCTTCATCCACAGTAACCGGCTTCGGCGAAACCACGCTGACTTTGCCACGTACCGATTCATCATAAACAAAATTTTTACCTGTCAATTCACTGATGGTTCCAATCATATCAACCAATTCGACATTCTGGAAATCAAGCGTGACTTCAAGCTTCCCTGCCACTTTCTCTTTCTGTGCCGCCAGAGGCTGAGAAACTGATAGAACCAAAAGAATGCATATCAACCACAAAATATGTGTGGCACGTCGAATGACCACGATCAACTCCTATTCAAAACTATATTCAAAAGTTTTCGGTTGCCCATTACGCATCAACCCGAGAGTGATATTGTCCGCTTCGCGAACCTGTTGAAAAATTTGTAGTGCTTTTTCCGGGCTGTTCAGTTCAACTTGATTGATTTCAACGACCAAATCGCCAACCCGTAAGCCAATTTTCTCCAACAATGAACCTTTTTCCAACTCCACCATCTTGAAACCGATGGTTTTGCCATTTTTAATCTGTGGAATCATCCGAGCAGTCTGCAATAATGAATTGAGATTAGCCCGAGCGTTATCCGCTACAGATTTTGAAATCTTCCAGCGACTTTCGTCAACAGCAACAATTCCCTCTTTGGCAGCCGCAGGATTCTGCTGCCTGACCAGCTGAGCACGAGCCCCTTTACGTTGCTTCAACGGCAGTTCCCGGCGAGTGCCGTGATCATTGAGGATCACCAGTTTACGACCAATTTCACTCACAACCACCCCGGAAGCCAGTTCTTCCTCCAGTCGAAAAACACCAGCCTTTGCTCCTGATCTGATCAATGCCAGAGAATCCTCACCAGCAACGACGGTCCCTATTAACTCAAGATCACTAATCGTTCCTGTCGGTGTCGCTGCAGCTTCTGCAGCAATAGACTTTGATGATAGATCAACCTGTTCCGCCCCGTCGGTCCCTTCAGAATTAAATAGATTTCGGTTTAAAATAATCTGGAAGTCATCTTCCTGTAGTTGGCGCACGACTACCTTCCTTGGTACGGACCCAGCAGACAGCATTGTCTCCTCACCCCCCAAGGAGAGATCGATCATCCGCCCTGCCAATATTCCAGACATAATACCGCCAACAATGGACAGAACCAGCAGCAGATAATTCAACAATCTTTGCAAATCAATTTGCACAGCAACCGAACCATTAAGCATAAAGTATTCAAAAGAAGCATCAGCCAAATTATTTTTCGTGCGACTTATAAGTATACACATATTCAACAAAAATTATTACATTTTTTTTATCTTTAGGCCTTATGCAACCTGCATTCAGTTTGACATAAAAGAGGATTTATTGCGGACGACGGGAAAATGAGGCTTTATGCGTACCAAGGACTCAGACGGGTTTGGTCATATTTCGAGCATTACTAGCAAGCTCATCACTATTAATTCGGTCCCAACTGTCTTGTTCTGGACGAAATATTGCGTGAACTTTTAATGGTGTCCGTGTAGATCGAGGATCAAGTTCATGGAAGAATGGAAGGCTAAAATAGTGCAGGCGAGTTGCTGCCCCAAACCGTAGCCGACCAAGAGGACGGCCATCAAAATCATCGATAGAATATTCGGCCATTTGAATCGGCCTGAGTTTATGATTTTTGTGAATGAGAACTGAAGAATGACCGTAGCTGGCATTGGGGAGACAATCTGGACTGATCGTATCTTCTGATGAGTTACAAAAGAGAGTTACAGTGTCTTTGATACCAGGAGAGCGGGCCAGATATTCACCGTAGAAACCTCTTGCAACATCACCAAAGGCGCGATGATCTGGTTTGGGGTTACACTCGATGACAGCAAGCAGGTCAAGTTTCTGGCGAGTTTCGAAAAAGAGCTGATTGGCTTTTTCAATAATGACATTGATATTTGACTGGTAAATGTCCCGATAGGCATAGTCGAGACAGATAAGCGCCATGAAATTATAGCAACTTGGTTGGCACCGAAAGAAGGGGAATATTTTTCCACGATAAAGATAATGATCGCTGTCAAGGGTTTCTTCGCCCCCAAAGGGATGACTTTTCGCTTCAAAGAAAACTCGCTGCTTTCCATCATCCTCTTTAACAACGATCATGCAACAGTTCACCGGAAGGGTTTCTATATCACCCGAATCAAGATCTTCAATCACTGAAGCCAAGGCTTCCTGATTGTCAGAATCAAATTGTTGCAGCAGGTTTTTATAATCGCTGAGAGTGATCGGACCTAGTCCAATCACGGAAACGGTGTTGGGCCGGATATGATTGAGTCTATCCAGTGTTTCAGGTAGACGCTGGTAAGGAAGGATTGCCTCGGGGAAAAAAATAAAGTTTATTTTCTTCAGGTTTCCCTGAGCTCCGATAACCAGATCAATAATAGAACAAATAGTCTGCCAGTTACTTTCCGGATCTGCCAGATGATAGACAAGGTTACGCCTATCCAGAGTATTAGGTATCTGGCAAGATAAAACATGCAAATGTCTCCTGAGCGGAAACTTGATCAGAAGTTTTTTTTCAACAATTTGAAACATAATCAATCTGACCGATCAATCATCAAAGTGATATCTTCAACTCTGAAAATTTAAGGCTGTGAGACATGAACCATGTCAGGTGTATACATTCTATCAGGTCCATGGACTGGTTCCAGTTTTTGTCCGGTATTTATTAACACGGCACCACATTCGGTGCATTCCAGCAAGTTCGAGCTAAAGCCATCAGCGTGTAAATCAATTTCCAAATGATCTTGATGGTTACAATAAGGGCAGGTCATAGTTTCCTCCATGTTTTTTTCAGGCAATATACGCCTCCCACAAAGACCATGTAAAGTAAAATTTATTATTTTTAGTATAACGGAGTTTTAAGTCGGCTTTCTATAATTGAGAAGATCTCTATTCAAAGTGATAATGGTAACCAACGTTTCTATACAATCTGCTGTTCTGTATAACTAAATCTACAAGTCACTCGAACCCATAACTCCCTTGACATCAGTCAAAAATGCCCTATTCTTCTCTAATCCTCAAAAATTCTATCGACCATATACAGCTTCAAGAGGTTTCTGAGGGATATTGTTAAACTAGAATTTTCGGGAAATTTGGCAGGGCACATAAACAAAACAAGTTCTAAAACAGGGCTCTTTGCCCTAACAAATAAACCATCAAGTACAAAGCTATTTAAAAGGGAGTGAGACACAAATGGAGTCAACAATAAAAATGAAAGCAGTCCTCATTGATGAATTTGGTGCCCCTGAAGTGATGAAAATCGGGGAAATTGACAAACCACAACCAAAAATCCATGAAGTTCTAATCAAGGTTATTGCCACCAGCATTAACCGACCTGATCTTGTTCAAAGGGTAGGAAACTATCCACCACCTGCTGGAGATTCAGAGATTCTTGGTCTTGAAGTCGCAGGAACTATCGCTGAAATTGGCAGTGATGTCAGTGGCTGGAAAATTGGTGATCGAGTGATGGCACTGGTTGGTGGTGGTGGTTATGCAGAGTACGCCGTTGCTTTTGAAAATCATCTAATGCCTATCCCTGAGAGTATGAGCTTTGAAGAAGCAGCCTGCGTTAATGAAAGTTACATCACCGCATTTCTCAATGTTTTTATGATCGGCGGTCTACAGGACAGTCAAACAGCAATTTTTCACGGTGGGGGTGGTGGGGTCAATACCGCTGCTATTCAATTGGCAAAAGCTCTGACCCCGAACGCTAAATTGATTATCACTGCAAATCCGACCAAGATGGAGAGGGTCAAAGACTTGGGTGCAGATCTGGTTATTGACTATACTGAGAATCCTGATTTTTCCAATCTGGTCAAAGAGTTCACCAATAAAAAGGGAGCTGATATTATTCTCGATCACGTTGGCGCCAAATATCTAAAACCAAATATGGCGTCCCTGGGCTATCAAGGTAAACTGGTCATCATCGGGATTATCAGCGGAATTAAGGCCGAATTAAATCTGGCATTGATGATGGTCAAACGACAGCAGATTATTGGTTCGGTTCTTCGAAGTCGTCCTGTGGCTGAAAAAGGGGATATTATTGCTGAATTTACCCGCCGAGCCCTACCCAAGTTTGCTGATCGCAGTATTGTTCCAATTATTGAGAAGGTTTTCCCACTAGAAAATGTGGTTGCAGCACACCAGATGATGGAAGAAGACAAGCACTTCGGTAAGATTGTCTTGAA
>JASJGT010000065.1:0-3405 GCA_033791405.1 Desulfuromusa sp. | reverse complement strand
GTCAATTTGACAAACTGTTTCCGGTTTTTCTGGATATTGTTTATAGTTTTACCGAGGTTATTCGTCCCGATACTTATCCCAAGTCCCCCTCAAAATGACAAAAAAAATCTATCCAGCAAAACTCATAAAAAAATACTATTCCAAAAATCCACAGACGTGGCAGATTTTAATTGATCACAGTCGCCTGGTGACCCGTAAAGCTTTGAAAGTTGGTCGTTATTTGCAAGAACAAAGAAATTTGGTGGATTTACAATTTATTGCAGAAGCAGCAATGCTGCATGACATCGGCATGATCATGACCGATACTCCTGAGCTTGGCTGTCATGGAAAAGGGGATTATCTTCAACACGGACTCAGAGGTAAAGAGATTCTGGAACGAGAAGGGTTACCCAGACATGCTCGAGTTTGTGAACGACATATCGGAGTGGGTCTAACAGCAAGGGAAATTCAGCAGAGAAAACTCCCACTACCAGAACGTGACATGCAACCAGAAACTCTGGAAGAGCAGATTATCTGTTACGCAGATCTGTTTTATTCCAAGGGAGAAAAAAATCGTGATCGTGAAAGATCTCCAGCAAAAATCCGTGACAAACTGAAAAAGTACGGTAAAAATAAAGTAAAGGTTTTTGATCAATGGCAGGAGCAATTTGAACCTGATCAGAGATGATATGGAAAATTGGCTACAACAGTTTATCGGGTTTCTCCCTGATGGAGGCAGCTATCTGCTGCTGCTCTTTCTGGTTGCCTTTGCCGAATCATTGCCTCTGGCTGGTCTGATAGTTCCCGGTAGTACCTTGATTGTTTTTGCTGGTTTTCTGGTCTTACACGGTAAGTGCTCCTTCATATTGCTAGGAGTTGTGACAGCTACTGGGGCACTTTTGGGAGACGTATTCAGTTTTTGGCTCGGTTTTTATTATGGAACAAAGCTATTAAGATTGAGAAGCTTTCAAAAACATCATCAATTGATCAAACGATCCGAGCGTTTTTTCGTAGATCATGGCGGCAAAAGCATCTTTTTTTCTCGGTTTCTTGGCCCAATTCGCGGCATTACACCTTTTATTGCTGGTCTTTCGGGTATGCCAGGACGACCATTTAGTATCTACGCACTGATCAGTGCGATTTTGTGGGGCATCTGTTATCCGGGGCTGGGCTATTTAGGAGGGAGTAGCTGGCAGAACGCACAGAGTTTATCTGCAAAGTTCGGGTTAATTATCATCTTGATTTTAGTCGCCACCATTCTCCATTACTGGATCCGGCGAAACTTTAAGAAACATTAAAACTGACAATCTCAAAAAAAAACATAAGATAACCAAGCAAAAATTTCAAGCTAGAACAAAGGCTGTTTTTTCACATCATCGTTAGAAACGATACTGCACGCCTGTTGTCAAAGCATAAGAGGCCCAATTCACCTGATTCAAACGGGACAAACCGACAGTGCCGTCAGCAAGATAGACTCTATCCGTACCGCTCTCTGTCTCCCAATTCTGGATATTACCGTGAAATAGCCATGACCAGTTTTCATTGAGGAGATACTGCCCCTTGATATTCCAGACAATACCTGTTCCGGTAGCTTCTTGTTCGAAACTGACGGGATGGGCAAAATCAGAACGTAAATTCCAATCAGCCTGAGCAAAGTACTCGACCCAATGGTATTCTGCACCAACAGCTATTTTAATCTTTTGATTCACCTGGTAATCAATATTCGCCCCTAACCATGGTCCATACCAGTAAGCGGTATAATTGCTATCCAGATGTGCTATCGGACCTATCGGAGGCGGCATTTGAGCATCTGAACCAAAAAACCACCAACGATAAAACGGATTGGAAACTGTCTGTTCTCCATTTGTCATCGACAAGTCTTGCATGTTGAAGCCATAACCAATCAATGGTGTAATAGAAAGACCTTCGAATAGGTTTAATTCAAATATCGGCCCTACTGCACCTGCCAAATCAACAGTAAGACCTTTGTCGGAATCATTGACAGAGCGGGACCATTCAAAAGTTCGCCCATCTGCGGCATAGTCAGAGTCTTGCACATCGCCACCAAGAATTTTACCAAAGGCAATATTTGCGAAAATCAGAGAATTTCTTTTCAGGAATGGCAGTTCCCCTAATTCCAGCCAGCCGGTTGCCTGGATTTGAAAGACCTCAAGATCTTCCCAGCTTAATTCAGAAAGAATATTAGGGTTTTCCCCGTTGATATCGCCTGAGATATTCCAATCAAGTTGATCGGAACGGTAACCAAACCCCATATCGATACCAGAAGCTTCAATATCAAAGAGATCAAAAGCTAATCCTGAACTCACCTGAAACAGACTGAACGATAAAAGGAGAACAAGGAAACAAAAAGAACGGTGCATTTAATTACCCACAGTAAAATAGCTACAAAAGGCCGCCCAATGGGGGGGGCGGCCTTAACATATCAACCCATAGGGAAAAGAAGTTTAGATGTCACAACGTTTGTAAACAGCGTCAAACTCACCCAGCTTGTCAAACTGCAGATAGTCGTAAATTTCATCCTTAAATGGAGATATCTTCTCTTTATAAATAGCCAGATACTCCGCAGGCGTCGGCAATTTGCCATTCAAGGCCGTAACGGCTCCTAACTCGGCACTGCCAAGATAAACCTGTGCACCATTGCCGATCCGATCATCAAAGTTACGGGTAGAGGTTGAGAACATATTCACCCCATCTGGAACCCGTGCCTGGTTCCCCATACACAGAGAACACCCTGGGGTTTCTATCCGGGCACCAACCTGATTAAAGATAGCAAAATAGGACTCGCTCTTCAATTTGGATTGATCCATTCGCGTTGGGGGGCAGATCCAGATACGATCATTGGGATTAAACTTATGTCCTTCCCAAATTTTGGCTGCAGCACGGAAATGACCAATGTTTGTCATACAGGAACCAATGAAGATATCCTTGATTTCGGTACCCTGAATTTCAGACAACACTTTGACATCATCGGGATCATTAGGGCAAGCCAGAATCGGCTCAGTGATTTCAGCCAGATCAATTTCAATAACTGCAGCATATTCAGCATTAGTATCCGCTTCAATCAGTTTGGGATTCTTCAACCAATCTTGAACTGTATCAATACGATTCTGTAAGGTTTGTGGATCCTGATAACCATCTTCGATCATTTTTTCCATCAAAGCAATGTTTGAGCGAAGGTAGGTACAGACACTTTCTTCAGACAGTTTGATACAACCGGCCGCAGCTGAACGCTCAGCAGCGGCATCAGTCAGCTCAAAAGCCTGTTCAACAGAGAGATTTGGTAAACCTTCCATCTCCAGAATCTTGCCATTAAACACATTAATCTTGTTCTTTTTAGGAACTGTCATCAAACCCTGCTTAATCGCCCAGAGAGGGATAGCATTAACCGCATCACGCAAGGTGATC
>JASJGT010000064.1:0-20704 GCA_033791405.1 Desulfuromusa sp. | reverse complement strand
CATCCAGAAATAGGCAAATTTGGTTGAGATCAAGGCATGCGAAAATTATACCGCAGGTGCCCTGAAAGAAATGCCCTTGGGGTGTATATGGTTGATATTCCGAGGATAAAATTTTGAGCATAACGCAGATATCAGGCAAATTGGGCATTTGTGGATCAACACTAGCGAGCGCATTTCCATCGCTTGCGGCGGGGAGGGTTCAATCATCTATCTCAGGAAAAAGACGGCCACCGATTTCCTTGATTTCTCCAACTAACCGCCAAACGATGGATCGTATTGTTCCGGTTGTCTAACAGGTTGTTGAAAAACGTCATGAGCGCTGGCAAGACAAGGCAAAATCCGGCGAAAAAGCGCAGTTTATGGTTGATAAATGAGCATTTTGAGTCGAATTTTAACGCCGTATGGCCAAGCGCAATAGTTTTTCAACAGCCTGCTAAGTCTATAACGACGAATTCAGAAAGGTTGCATTTTCATCTATCAGGTGAGTCAGTTACAGCTACCTCAATGTCCAACCAGTGACATCACACGTCACGTCACCGCCTCCCCATCCCAGATCTCATCCCGAGACACTTTCCCCATAATTCCGGGCCGCCTTTGATATTCAGTCTTAGATCCCTTGGTGGCATATCCAGATTCCCAAATCTGACGGATAACAAATAAACCTTGAACGCAGACCCTATCTAAAAAGTACAGGTTACGTACAAACCAACCATCTATTTACAATGTCAGGAATTGTATGTAATCATCTCAGATTAAGCAGGACAGCGAGCCACAACACACAAAAAACAATCTTAATGAGAGGCAGTGTGACGGCAAGAAAACTAACTTGGTATCAAGTCGGGTTGATGGCGGTTGGCATGTTGCTCGGTACAGCTGGATGGAAACTCGATATGCCTTGGTTGATTCAAACCGGACTCATGGTGGGCGGTAGCAGCCTGATGTCGATTGGTTTGGATTCCATAATTACCCGCAAGACCAGTTTCTCAAACAGTTCAGAGAGTGGCGGCAGTACATACAATTACACTTACACAGACATCGAAGCCATGGCATGGGGGGCCTTCTCGATCCTCCTTGGCCTTTTGGCATTTATGGAGGGACTCCTGTGGCTGATTTACACCTTGCCTGATATCTTAGCTTATTTAAGAACCTAAACAGCGATTCCTTTTTCCTCGCAGCGATGCTATCTAATAGCTTTTGAATCCATAACCTTGTTGCAGCCTGCGCAGAGCATTCCTATTCTCTTATTCATTGCACAGCATGTAACCGCTACCCAGCGATCACAATTCAACGTTCTATTTCTTAATGATATTGTGGTTGGGACCAAATGGAAATTTAGTAATATTTTCAGCGCCGTCATTGGTCACCACTATAATATCGTGTTCTCGATAGCCACCGGCTCCTTCAGTACCTTCCGGCAACATAAGCATCGGTTCCATGGAAATGATCATGTTTGGTGCAAGAACCGTGTTAATATCTTCACGAAGTTCAAGGCCGGCTTCACGCCCATAATAATGACAAAGCGTTCCAAAAGAATGTCCGTAACCAAAAGTTCTATACTGTAAAAGATTGTGTTTCTGGAAAATTTTATTGAGTTCTATTGCAATGTCACAGCATCTGACACCAGGTTTGATTAATTCCAAACCGCGACGATGAACGTCGACATTCGCTTCCCATATTTCAAGCTCTCTTTTTGTGCAGCTTTCCAAAAAAAGCGTTCTTTCAAGTGCAGTATAGTAGCCTGAAATCATAGAAAAACAATTCAGACTGAGAATGTCGCCATTTTTTAGTACCCTTGTGGTTACCGGGTTATGGGCGCCATCAGTGTTAATTCCTGACTGAAACCATGTCCATGTATCCATCAATTCTGTATGCGGATAGCGTTTAGCTATTTCGCGCACCATTGCCCTTGTTGAATGAAGTGCAACTTCATGCTCCGGGACGCCGGCGTCAATTGCCTCCACACATGCATAACCGCCGATGTCACTAACCTGGGCACCGTTTCTGATCAAATCGATTTCTTCAATCGATTTGATCATTCGCATTTGCATGGTCGCTTTTGAAATATCGACCAATTCTGCTTGGGGAAGTGCATCCTGAACTTTTTTGAAATTGACGAGGCTGATATGATCAAACTCTATTCCGACTTTTCCTTTATTGTGAATAAGTTTTTGAACCGCGCGGAGATAGCTATCTTTTTGCCAATCGGTATATACAATATTGTCACCGAAAGTGCGACGCCACGGTTGCCCGCCATCGATATTTGCGCTTATCAAGGTCATATTTGCCTGTGTGACCACAAGCCCGTATGGACGCCCGAAAGAACAATACAGGAAACCACCATGATAATTGATATTGTGAATGGATGTAAAAAGTATGGCATCAATATTATCCGTTGCCATATGCGCTCTTACGTTTTTCAGGCGTCTTACCATTTCGTTTTTTGAAAAGGTAGGTTTGGCTTTTCCCCCGTTGTAGATGGTTTTGAGGTCAGGCATGAAGTCCCTCATCGCTGAATCCATCGTCGGATGGGCACATTCGTTCTGATCATGCATGATGTCTCTCCTGATAAAAATAAATTTTAAGTATCGATAGCAAGGTATTCGGAAAAAATAACGACTGCACGTTTAAACGGTGAGACTTTCCAGGTCTTTGGGATACGGCGTCAGAATCTCCAGTCCTGTATCGGTGACAACGAAAGAGTCGCCAACGCGTGCACCAAATTCTCCTGGAATGGTGATGCCGCCATCCAGACAGAGCGTCATACCCTTTTGGAGGAGGGTTTTATCTCCGGTTTTAAGTTCGGGTTTTTCAAGGCAAGCATACCCGACGCCCCGACCGGTTCGGTACCCGGCCTCGAAACCGGCTTCACGGTAAACCTGGTTCACCGCATGGTGGACATCTTCAGCAATGACGCCCGGTCGGATCATGTCAAGGCCGACCTGCTGTGCCTTGATGCAGACTTCGTATACTCTTGCGTGCTCCTCTTTCGCTTCTCCAACGAACCATTCACGGTCAAATCCGAGTTTGAATTGCTTGAACTTGGTGACGGCACAGAAACAAAGATAAATCGGGTCCCCCTTTTTGAGTTTACGGATAGAACTGCGACGGTGACAGATCTGGGTGTCTTTACCCGAATTGATCACCTGCAGATCATGGATCGTCGGTGACAGCATGAGATCCGGGCCCTCTTCATTAAAGAAACTGGCTGCCTTTCGGGTTCCGCCGGCAAGGACGGCCAGCGCCACTTCGTATTCCGGAACCCCTTCGGCAATCGTTTCTGCGGCCGCTTCCGCCATGGCCACGGCCACTTGACCGGCCTGACGCATGATATTAATATCCGCTTCGGACTTGATAATCTTCAAACTGGACAGGAAGTCGGTAATGTCCATCAATTCGCCTCCATTGACTTCACGCTGCAGCCACTGGAATACCGACAACGGGGTCTTATACTGCTCGACACCGATGGTCGGATTCTTACAGCCTTTGAAAAGGTCCAGCAGATGTTTGCGCCATTCCGAACCGCCCCCGTCCATCCAACTCCGGACGTCTTCAATTGAGACCATGGCCTTTACCAACAACTCTTCAAGCAACGGGGTGATCATCGTGCATTCACCGGCGCGTGGGATGACCAGGATCATCGGCCTGCCGAAATCCATTCCAAGATCTCCGCAAAACCCGGAAGCATAATAAATTGTATCCGGATCGCACAATAAACAGAAATCGACATTCTCATCACGCATCCAGGATTGAATCTTGATAATCCGTTCATCAAAAGCAATAGTCATCATCCTTACTCCTTTTGGTTTTTTCATTTAATGAACAACTTCTGCGGCACATTGGATAAGGGTTCACAGCCGTTTGGTTTTACGATCACCGTCTCACTGACTTCATAGCCATAGTCTTCCGCCCAGATAGCCGCCAGCACATGAATGGTCATATTTTCCTTTAAAAGCGTCTTGTCTCCGGCTCTCAGGCTGATGGTCTGCTCCCCCCAGTCCGGCGGATAACCCAGCCCGACCGGATACCCAACACGCGATTTTTTACTATAACCCTTTGCCTCGATATGTTTGCGCCATTTCAATTCAATGTCTTCACAGGGGACACCCACTTTTATGGCGTCAAGCATCACCTTGAGCCCTTCGTTGATCGTCTCGGTAAAATCGTTATACGTGTTGTCCGGTGTGCCGACGTACACCGTCCGGGCCAAGGGTGCGTTGTACCGCATTTTACAGGCACCGATTTCCAGGATTCCAATCTGCTGCTTATGGTACCTGTTGTCCGACCACGACAGGTGCGGGGCGTTTGATCTGTCCCCCGTAGGCATCGCAGGCATTAGCCCCGGATACTCTCCGCCAAACGCGTTGGTCCCTGCAATCTGGGCGTGCCAAATATCGGCAGCCACATCGCATTCCCTGACACCTTCGGCAATGGCTGCAATACCGATATTCATGGCCTTTTCGGTGATAATGCCCGCCTGCCGCATATATTTCAGTTCATTTTCACTTTTCACGGTTCGGATCCAATTGATCATGTGGGAGGCGTCGACAAACACAGCATTCTTGAGTTTGGCCTCAAGTTCAAGGACCAATTTGTGGCTGCAGAACTCCTGGTTCATTTCCAGGCCGATTCGCTTTCCATCAGCCTTTTTTTCTATGAGAACATCCGCAAAATATTCGACGGGATGATGCTCAAAAGATTGCACGAATGCTTCTGGAAAGCCGAACAGATTTTCATCTTTCAGCCATGTCGTGTACTGAGCACCGGCGACATCCATGGCACGTCCCATCCAAATGGGTTCTTCTTCTTCGATGAACACGGCGACTCCCTGGGGGACATAAAAGGAATGTCCGTCGTATCCGCTTACATAATTCATGTTCGCCGGGTTAGTGGTCAGCAAAATGTCCAAATTCTTTTCCAACATCTTCGCTTTGACATTTTTTAGCCTTGCCTGATATTCGTGTTTTTCAAACGCCGACATCTTGAACTCCTGAGTATATTTTCGCTGTTTTATTGAATCGGTCGTAGCCGGTGTTTTAAAAATCCCGCAACAGCCGGCCGCAACCTTCTATCCGATCTTCAATCCCTGCCATTCGCAAGGTGTTCCATAGCATAGTCTGATTGCTACCAACGACAGGCTTACCGACGTATCTTTCGATTTCGTCAATAACTTCGGTGCTTCTTAAGGCGCCGCAACTTAAGAAAATAGCATCTGCCTCCGGCTGATCAATCTGCTTGGCATAGCGTTTGATAAATTCGGGACTGACGCGGCGAATGTCAGGATCTTTCAAAATATTCATTCCTTGAAAATCGAGAATTTTAAAACCCTGATTAACCAGGTATTCGGCCTCCAGGGTATTGATGCTGTCAAGGTAAGGGGTGCCGACAACAATCTGTTTTGCATTAAAGGCGTTTAGCGCCTTGATGACCCCGGTGATCAGGCTGGTCGGTTTGGCCTTGGGCGCACCCCGTGTAAGCGCCGCGTTAACGCACGCTTCACCGATCAGTGCACTTGCCGACGTGCAGGCAAAACAGACTACATTCAGCAGATCCCCATCAAATACGAATCGTGATGCGGCATCTTCCAGCCCTTTTTCCATCTCAATTAAATTCTCAACGGTTATATCTTCGGACCCTGGGAGCCGAGTAAAATGCATGCCGACACCTGGGGGTGCATATCGGGTCACCTCCCCTTCGATGATTCCATCAGTGGGGATCAACACAAAACCGATACGGGCCCGCCAATCACGACCGCGGTCGTACTCGACTTCAACCGGTCGCGATTTGACATTTATCTTAACATCCTTCATCTATATTTTCCTTCTACTTGCACCAAGCATTCAGCGGAAGAAAACTTTTCGGGTATTGTTATGTATCCAACTTATAATTGATAGGCGAAGCGTCGCCCAACACCTTATCCAATCACCGAAAAACTTGAGTTTGGATTAATTTTTCGCAGTCGTGAGTAAAAGCCAATGTCACACGTGCGCTTCGTGAACTTCATTTTAAACGTAACGGGATCCTTGTCGTGATCATGGCCGCTTTCGACCGCTTCGATCAATTCGGCCATCAACACACCCACCACGGGGGCATTTTTGTATTGGTTGCCTGATGTCCCCACGGCCATGTAGAAGCCATCGAGCGCGGATTTGTCATAGATTGGGATCCAGTCATCGGAACAATCGTAGAGGTCCACGAGACCGCTTGGCTGGTTGGGAATGCGCAGGTCTTTTATGCGCTGGGCCATACGCATGGCCTGGGTCGTCCATTGTTCGGTAAAGTTGGTATTGTAATTATCCGGATCTTCAACATACTCCATGGTATCGCATTCAGGGTCCTCGGAGCCGATGAGGATGTTGTTGCCTACTTCAGGCCGGGAGTAGGCACCGGTGTCGCCGTCTGAAATGAGGGCGCCTAAATTGCTGTAATCGAACCCCTCTGGTGCCGGCACATGGCAGACCTCCTGGCGGAGGGGACGGGTTTTTATGTTCATGTCGTGTTCTACGCCGGCCATGCGGTTGATGAGAAATGAATGCGGCCCGGCCACATTGATGACCACGGGGGCGTCAATTTCGGTTCCATCCTTAAGGGTGATACCGGTTACCCGGTTATCGTGCCTGCGGATTTCGAAGACTTCGGCTTTAAACATGAACGTTGCGCCGACCGCCTCGGCCGCCCGCTGCACATTGTGAGTCGATTGTTTAGGATCGGATATAAATCCTGTCTCCGGTATGTAGATGGCCCCAGCAATATGTTCTGCGGTTGGTACACCGAAGCGTTCATCACTGGTCAGTACTGGTGGCCCGAATCCGTGGGTATCGAGAAGGGGGATCAGTTCCTGAATATTTTCCGGAGAGCACTCTTGGTAGGGTACGCGCAATTCATCAAGGGAAGCCATTACGTTTTTCAGGTAGTGGTTCTTTTCGGTCTTGATGACCAGCGCGCCGGTGTTGATATATTTTACCAGCCCGCTTTCATCAACTTTCTTGAGATATTTGGGCCAGTCCAGCCAGTAATAGTATCCCTCCCGGGCCATGGCCACTCCGTCAGGGGTGGAATAGTGCAGCCTGATAATCGCGCATGAACCAGAAGTGGAACCATGGCCCGCTTCCGGTAGCCTGTCTACATTCAGCACCCTGTATCCTCTTATAGCCAGTTCAAAACCGGTGCACGCGCCGATGATGCCCGCGCCGATAATGATCGCATCAAATTTCTCAGCCATTCCTGTAATCCTCTCTAATAATTTTAATGTCTTTAACAAAAGGAACTTTCAGGTGATAGACACCATCTTCAAGTTTCGAGTAAATTGAAAGGCCGCCTTTCTGAAATATCCTCATCATATTTATATTTTCTTGAAGTACCTCTGCGTTGAATCCCTTCAAGCCTCTTTCTTTTGCCAATCGTACAAGCATTTCATATAGGTAAGCGCCGATCCCCATATTCTGATAGCGTTCATCGACAATAAATCCGATATCACCAAATCCGGTTTTTTCATCTTTATCGAATCTTGCCTCTGCTATAATTTTCTCTTGCTCGTTTTCGCCGACAATCGCCACAATAGAAATCATGCTGTTGTAATCAATGTTTACGTATTCCTGCATCTTGTCATGAGGCATGGTTGAAATTGGATAAAAAAATCGACGGTAGACGGTTTCATCAGAAAATCGATAAAACAGACGGCGCATGGCTTGCTCGTCAGAGGGTTTGACCACTCTGAATCTAACGCTTAAATTATTGCGAAAAGTTTGCTGAGCAGTTATCTCCAGCGGGTAGCACATCGCACTATCAGACATGAAAATTTGGTTTTCAAATAAAATTTTATGTTTTTTCGCCTTCTCGACAAGGCCTGCCCGATCATCCGGGTGTGCAATCTCGATCAATGCCTGTGCGCGTTCTCTGATTGACCGCCATTTCATGTTGGCCACCCCATACTCGGTGGCGACCATACTAATTGATTCACGCATATGAAATTGATTGCGCTGGTCGGTCAGCAAACTAACAAAATTACTGTTGCCATCGGGATCTCTGCTGGGAAGTCCAAATATCGCCTTTCCACCCGGTGACATATCCGCACCGGTGATGATATCTGCCGCAATACCCGGACCGGAAGTAAGCGATCCCTTTCCGATATTAAATGAGATACGCCCATACAAATCCACAGTTTTGGCATGAAATACAGCGGTAAAATTGGAGATTCCGGCAATTAATGCCGGGTTGCAGATTTCAGCAATACTCTGAAACTCAACCAATGGATTCAGGTTCAGCCAACCCGCCAAATCCCTGGTCCCCAATGCATAGGCGGTTACCGATTTGCCTCTGAAAACGGCTTTTTTGTAATTACTTACCGCACCCCTGTTTACCAAATCCATCAACGCATCTGTAAAGTAGGGAGTATGTATACCCAAATGCCGTTTTGCCCGCAATTCACGGCACAAGGCTTCAAATAGCGATGTACCGGTATGAAAGCTTATACAGTCGCCGTCACCGATAATAGCGGCGATGTTTGATGCCACTTGACCCATGACGGTGGAAATGGGCTGACGCTCAAAGAAAATGGGCGACTGGTCCGCTTCAATCAGCAAATCAAAATCCTTTATAGAAACCAGCGAGTCGCCAAAAGTGAATGGGAGTTGGGGCTGAATTTCTCCGATCACCAAGGATGCTTTTGCCATGGCTTCGCGTGCGACATCGACGGCCAGACCAAGACTACAATACCCGGAAGGATTGGGTGGGGAAATTTGGATGAAAACGGCATCGATGGGGATTTGTCTAGAAGCGAAGATTCTGGGTATTTGGGAATATCTGGCAGGAATCAAATCGACAGATCCGGCTTCTGCAACTTCGCTGGCAACCCATCCGGAAAAAAACGATTTTAACCTGTAATTTTGTAAATTTAGGTTTTTTAGCGAAAGGATGTCGCTGTGGCTGTTTAATTGAATGAGCTCAAGGTCTTTGGTGTTGGAACGGTCGGAGCGCATCAGCGCGTCGAGGAGAGTTCTGGGCTCAGCCAAACCGCTGCCCAAAAAAATGGACATGCCGGATTTGATGGACGCCAACGCGCTCTCTGGAGAAACGATGAGATTTTTCCAGTCATTTCCATTTTGCTTGTTTCTCTTCATTGTATGGCTACAATGACAATTTGACCGTGACAACCGGACACAGTGCATTCAGAATCACATATTGTGCCGTCGATCCGAATAAAAGTTTGCCGACCTTCGAACGTTTTTTAATACCGATGTAAACCTCGTCCATGCCTTTTTCATTTGCAATTCGCGCTATATTTTCACCGGGGGTCAAGTTTTTGACTGACAACAGGGTTTTACAAGTGATATCCTCCGCAGAAACTTCGGATTTTTTCTTTTGCAGAAGCTTTTCAGCAGTAAGATAATCCTTTGCGGAAACATCTTTACTGCCGACCATGGAGGTTACCAAAAAGATGTTTGCCCCCAGCTGCTTAGCGCGCTTTTTGGCTATATGCAGGGCGTGGTTGGCCGCCTTCGACCCATCAAAGCATACCATCAATTTCATTTTATCCTCCGATACTGAATCAACCGAAAATTGTGGTGATTTAAAAACAGCAAGACTTCGTTCAATTAGACCTATGCGTCCAGTGCGCGGCAATCTTCTGAAGACCACCCGACGATTATCTTCTGGTCTTTCCCCGCTACCTGGAAACCGGCCGAATTCGGTATCTTGATGACAAAGTCCCTGTTTCCGCAAACGTTGACCCGCGTTCGAATATGGTCACCCAAATAAATCAGTTCTCTAATCTCACCTTCGAAAATGTTTTCCACACTGCCCGGTTCGGGGTTGATGATCACTCGTTCCGGTCGCAGAGACATGCTTGTCTTGTCGCCGACGGCTCTTACATTGACTTTGAAGGCGGTCACAATACCGCCTTCGATTTTCACTTTGCAATACTTTCCATCGATCTCGACAACCTCTCCTAAAATCCGGTTATTCTCACCAATAAATTGAGCAACAAATGCATTTTCAGGTTTCTCATAGAGGACGTCCGGAGTCGTAATCTGCTGGATAATACCGTCATCAAAGACGGCAATCCGATCGGACATGGTCAGTGCTTCACTTTGGTCATGGGTCACGTAGACAACAGTGATGTTGAATCTAGCATGAAGCGCTTTGATTTCAAATTGCATCTGCTCCCGAAGATTTTTATCCAAAGCGCCAAGGGGTTCGTCCATCAATACCAGCTTAGGTTCGAAAACAAGTGCTCTGGCCAATGCTATTCGTTGCTGCTGGCCGCCCGAAAGCTGTGCAGGCCGACGGCCCTCGAAACCCGGTAACTCGATCATGTCCAAAATCTTTGACACGCGCGCTTCGATTTCGTTCTTCGGCACGTTTCGAACATGAAGCGGGTAGCCGATATTCTCGCTGATGGTCATATGGGGAAACAGCGCGTAATTCTGGAAAACAAAGCCAATGTTACGCTTATGAGGAGGAATGCTGCCAATGGGCTTATCTTCCAGGTAAATTTCCCCATTTGTCGGTGTTTCAAAGCCCGACAGCATCATCAGGCAGGTTGTTTTCCCCGATCCTGAAGGCCCCAACATGGTCAAAAACTCGCCTTGGGCGATATCCAGGTTTAAATCTCTTACTACCAGTGTTTCACCATCATAGCTTTTTTCGATGTGTTCGAAACGAACCAGAGGGTTCATTTCTCCAATTTCTAGTGCTGGCATGACACAACCTCATTTGTAAAGAATGGACGGTTTGAGCCTATCGATTGCCATCCCATCCGGCAGACTTTCCAAGCTTGCGGGCGGCCGGATCAAGACGAAGCGATTCCTCGCAACCTTTCGGAACGGCGACGCAACAGTTCGATTGTGGTCAACAACGCAATCGATAGCAGGATTAACAACGTCGCCACCGCCAAAATCGTCGGGCTGATTTGCTCGCGGATGCCCGCCCACATCTGGCGTGGAATCGTTCGCTGTTCATAGCCGGCCAGGAACAAAACCGCCACGATTTCGTCGAAAGAGGTTACAAATGCGAATAACGACCCGGAAATGACACCCGGCAGGATCAATGGAATGACGACTTTGCGCCAGGTCGTCAATAAATCAGCCCCTAAGCTTGCCGAAGCACGAGTCAAAGACTCATCGAAACCCACCAATGTCGCGGTTACGGTAATGACCACAAACGGTATCCCTAAAGCCGTGTGCGCCAGTATGAGGCCAAAATAGGTTTGGGATAATCCGACTTTTGAATAAAAGAAAAACATTCCGGCAGCGGAAATGATGATGGGCACGATCATCGGCGATATCAGAATGCTCATGATGGTGACACGAAAAGGGGTGTATGGCCGGCTCAACCCCCAAGCGGCCAACGTCCCGAAAAATGTCGCTAAAAAAGTTGCGAATATACCGATGATAAAACTGTTCTTGATCGAGTGAAGCCACTGCGGATTGTTGAGAAAATCTTGATACCAGCGAAGGGAAAAAGCATCCGGATCGAAAGACAACATCCCCTTGGTGAACGTAAAATAGGGCTCGGCATTAAAGGACAAGGGGATCAGGACGATCAATGGCGCAACTAAAAAAAACAGAACCGTGCCGCAAATAATCCTGAAGACATAGTACCAGGTTTTTTCAAGTTTTCCTACATAGGTTGGAAACGCCATTGGCTCACCCCAGTTTCATGTTTTCGATGCCGATTAAACGGTTATAAAGCCAATAAATAGCCAGGATCAGGGATAGCAGAATCGTGCCCATGGCAGCCGCAAGCCCCCAGTTCAGGGTTTTGGACATATGCAAGGCAATGAAATTACTGATAAGCTGGCCTGTAGAGCCGCCCACCAGCGCGGGGGTGATGTAGTAACCGACGGCAAGGATGAATACGAGGATGCCCCCGGCGCCGATTCCGGGCAGGGTCTGGGGCACATAAATTTCCCAAAACGCCCGCACCGGATTGGCCCCTAAAGATCGGGCGGCCCGCATATAAGTGGGGTTTATGGTTTTCATGACGCTGTAAAGCGGGAGAATCATAAACGGCAATAGAACCTGGATCATCGCTACGAAGGTTCCGGTCATATTGTAAATCATTCGGATACGGTTCTCATCAGACAGTACCCCGATCCATACCAGAAGATCGTTGATTACCCCCTGTTTTTGTAAAAGTACGATCCAACTGGTCAGTCGAACCAGAATAGACGTCCAAAACGGTAATAGGACACAGATCATCAGCAGATTGCTGGTTTTCAACGGGAGGTTGGACAGAAGATAGGCAACCGGATATCCCAGTAATATACACAGTAAGGTCAACGACAGGCTAACCCACAAGGTACGCAACCAAATCCGGGAGTGAATCCGAAGCGCTTCCGGCTGGGAGGCGATCCGGTTATCGGCATCGTATTTCATATCAAACGCGGCGAGGTAGTGCGTCGTTGTCAGGCCTTTTCCCAATCGCTTGATGATCGCCCATGTTTCATGTTCCCCCCATCGCTCATCGAGCGCCATCAGTTTGTCTTTATAGGGCCCACCGTCTATTTTTTTTAGTTTTCTGCCCGTTTTGATGAACAAGCTGCGCATGCCCGATTTTTCATAGTTAAGACGCAGGGCGACCTTTCCAAGCGATCGGTTCTTATTTAAGAGGCGCAATTCCTGAGCCAATGTATAAAACGTGGACTCATCGGGAATCCCCTCACCGTCCCACGCTTCTAAGGATACAACCGTATGGTGGAGCAATTCTTTCACTTCAGCGATATAGGCGCTCCTGAAAAGCATGTCGGCAATAGGAATGATAAAGGTGATCAGAATGAACGCTAAGGCGGGAACCAGAAACAAAATGCCCTTAATGTGTTTTTTTCGTTCTGCCCGGCGGAGACTGATTTTAAGCGGCGTGCCGTCCGCAGTTGTGATTTGAGAGGCTTTATCAGACATTGTCTTTACCTGGATCGGCTTTATTAATTTCACATCGGTCGGGCAAACTTAAAGTGGCAGGTGGGCCGATGACGAGCCCACCCGCCAGAATTTGCATCCATACACTTATTTACTCATCCATGCATTATACCGCTTGATCATTTCATCCTGGTTGTCAGCCCACCATTCCGGACTGTTGGCAAGTGCAGATTTAAAATTTTCCGGCGCCGTGGGCATGTGCTGCGCCATTTTCACATCCGTTCCCTCGTAGGTCGTGATCAAGGGGCCGGAGGATTTTCGGACAGGTCCGTAAGAGATATATTTCGTCGCATCCGCCAGCGCCTGTGAGCCGGTTGCGAATTGAATGAATTTCAGGGCATTGGCCTTATTTTTTGTTCCTTTGACGATGACGTAGTAGTCCATATTGTATATCTGATGATCCCATATGATCGCGAAGGATTTGCCTTCTTTAACGATGGCGTTGAAAACTCGGCCGTTGGCAGAAAAAATCATTGCCGCTTCTCCGTCAGCCAACATTTGCGGTCCCTGGGCGTAAGTATCAATGAAAAGAAGTGAGTCCTTGATGGTGTCGAGTTTTGCAAAGGCTCTTTCTATGCCCTCTTTTGTAGACAACGTGGCATAAACGTCTTTGGGGGGCACGCCGTCAGCCATGATGGCATATTCAAGAATGCCGTTCGGCCGCTTTATGATTACCCGCATTCCCGGGAATTGCTTGACATCGAAAAAATCATGAATGGAGGAAGGTTTTTTACCCGAAAAACGTGTCGTGTCATAGGCAACGATATTGGACCAGACAATATTACCCACGCCGCATTCATGAATCGCATTCGGAATAAAATCTTTTTGAGCAGGTGTGCCATCAACGCCGGGCGGTACCTGGGAAGGATCGATGATTTCAAGAAGACCTTCATCACACGCAGCCGTGACGTCCTGCGTCTCAAGATCAACCACATCCCAGGACACATTCCCAGACTCAACCTGTGCGCGAATCTCCGCAATGCCGCCGTTGTAATCCACTGAGTTGACTTTTATTCCCGTCTTTTTAGCAAACGGTTTGTAATGTGCCTCCATCTGACTGTGCGTATAGGAACCGCCAAAAGATACTACGGTAATTGAATCCTCTGCAAAGACAGTGCTGCCGGTTAGCAAAAAGAAGAAAGCAGAAATGATGGTTATGGAACAATTGGTTCGTTTGGAAAAAGACTTCATTATGGCCTCCTCAAGAAAAAGTTGAAAGTGTGAGACACCACTAAGCAGTGCCCGATAGCTACTTTGCGGTTTATAAGTGACTTCTTCTATCAACGACAAGGAAAGGTTCTGATTCACTCATTTGACATTTTTAGATATATTACGTAATATTATTCAAACTTTATTTTGTCAAGCTATATTTTGATTTGTATGAGTGCATTGACATCTAAGGATAGATCGCTGGTTCAAACAAAAATGATTAAATCATATATATTTCTATATTATGCAATACTATATTTATAGTATGCAATAACGGAAAAGGTTGACAGACATCCAGTATAAATATATTACGTAATATATCAAAAAATTTATCTGTTATTGATCTACTTCTATTCGAAAACCCACAACTAAAGGCAATCTATGGTGGTTGAGATGGCAAAACAAGGCATAAAATCGGCACCTCGAATGGAGACGCGTTATGACCAAGGGCGTCATTGGAGAGCAAAAATCGGCTTTGTCGTGCTTGCAACAGAACAAACCATTGAAGAAGACATGTTTCGCGTGGCACCTCCTGGTGTTGGAGTACATTTCTCCAGAGTGTGGATGGAAAACGCTATTACCGTTAAGACCCTTGAGACTGTAAGTGAAGATCTTGCCGGCGCAGCAGCTAAAATCCTACCCAATGAGAATCTTAACGTAGTGTGTTACGCGTGCACCTCGGGAAGCATGGTATTGGGTGAAGATCGTGTGGCGGCGGAGTTAAACAAAGGTGCGCCCAATGCACTTGCCACATCCTTGATTGCCAGTGTGATCAGTGCGCTAAACGCTTTCAAAGTGCGGCGTATCGTCGTAGGCACCCCGTACCTCGACGAAATAAACGAGATGGAAAAGAAATATCTGGAAAACCAGGGTTTTCATGTTCTGCATATCACCGGATTGAATATCACCAACGATTCTTCAATGGTCAAAGTGACGCCAGACTTCATCAAGGAATTTGCCTTGAGCATCGACGATCCAAATGCTGAGGCGATATTTATCAGTTGCGGTGCTTTGCGATCTTTGGATGTGGTCGAGGAAATTGAAAAAGCTGCCCAGAAGCCGGTCATTGTCAGTAATCAGGCCATGATTTGGGAGACGCTCCGTTTAGCCGGTATACAGGATCGTATTGATGGCTACGGAAGGCTTTTAAGGGAATTTTAATTATTAGTACTTTTTTCACATACCCATTGGATTTCAGGAGAAGAAACTTATGAGCAATGCCTATCAAAAACGAGCTGTCGAATTTCAAAATCGCATCGGTGACGCCGGAGTAGATATTGCCATCATCCAAGACGCCGACAGCATATTTTACCTTTCAGCTTTTTGGGGCTACCTTGGCATGCAATTCGGTCGGCCTACGTTACTGGCTGTGCCTAGTGTCGGAAACTGCGCCATTATCACTCCAAGCCTAGAGGCTGAAATGGCGCAAAAGATGACTTGGATCGAAAATATATTAGAGTGGTCTGACGGTGTTGACGGAGAGTGGCGTAAATGCCTGCGGAATATTATAGGTTCCAATGGACGGCAGACCATAGGCCTTGAAGTAAACAAAACTCACCCATTGATAACAGGTTATCTAAAAGAAGCGTTACCAAATATAGATGTCGTAGATATTGCTGGGATTCTTTCGGATATGCGGATGATCAAGACTGCAGATGAAATCGAGATCATGCGACAAGCCGGTCAGGTGTCGGTGGCCATGTGCCAAGGTGGAAAAGATGTCATCGCCGATGGGGTTCCTGAATACGAAGTTGCGCTGGCGGTTATTGCCGCAGGTACTCGCAAGGCCGCAGCATTTTTAATAGACCAGGGGCCCGAGTGTCTCTTTTCACCCATGATATACAATTTACAAGTGCTTCAGTCCGGCGGGCCAGACCTTTCCATGGTGCATCGCAGACCGACTACACGCCGCGTCAAGCGGGGAGAATCCGTTTATATGTGTTTTTGTGAGATGAATAATTTCAAAGGCGTAAAACTGGGCTTTGATCGACAATACTGGGTCGGCGAGGTATCGGACGAAGAGGCCAGGTTATATGAAATTGCTCTCAGGGCCCAGGCAACTGCGCTACAACATATTCGACCCGGGGCTGTCGCCGAAGACGTGCATTCCGCGGCTGCAGAGATTTACCGGGAAGAAGGCTTCGGCCTTTGTTACCGGACGGGGCGCGCCGTTGGATTCTCGCTTATCGAAAAACCAGAGCTGAAAGTTGATGACAAGACCATACTGCAGCCTGGGATGACCTTTGCTGTAGACGGTGCGGTATCGATCCCGGGAAAGGCTGCTGCGCGTGTTGGCGATTCCATTGTCGTAACGGATAACGGTTTTGATTATTTGACACCGTTTCCAAAAGATCTCGAGGTGCTGTAGATATGAAAGACGAACTGACGCCCTTAACAAAGATGACACTTCAGAGAATGATGGCGGAATTTCCGACTCATGAATGGAGTGATAGAGAATTGGAAGAACTCGTTGCACCAAAATACGGTGTTATCACCGGTTTTCAAAAAATCAATGCGGATACCCGAAAACTCCTTGAAACCGATCTCAAAGACATTGAACCTGCTGGCAACTTGCCCGTTGGCAGGGAATAATTATGGATCACTGCGATTTAACGATCAAGCCGATCACTGAATTGGCACCGATGGTTGAAAAGGGGATCATTTCACCGATCGATTTTGTGGACGCATTCTTGAAAAAAATCCAAAAGGCTAACGATATCCTCAAGGCTTATATTACGGTTGCTGGAGAAAAAGCCCGTTCAGCGGCAAAAGAAGCGACAGATCAGATACATAAAGGCAATTATTTAGGTCCTCTGCACGGTCTTCCTTACGCCTGTAAAGATCTGTTCCTGACCAAGGGGATTCAGACTACAGGAGGATCAAAAGTATTGGCCGGCTTGATACCGGACAAAGACGCCGACGCAATTCAAAAATTGAATATGTCAGGAGGGGTTCTCCTTGGAAAACTTAATCAGCATGAATTCGCCTACGGCGCTACAGGAGTAAATGCTCATTTTGGAACGGTACTCAACCCGTGGGACACATCCTGTTTGGCTGGAGGATCCAGCAGCGGCTCTGCAGCAGCAGTGGCTGCCGGACTCGCCGTTTACGCACTTGGAACAGATACTGGTGGCTCGACGAGAGCGCCGGCTGCCCTTTGTGGGGTCGTTGGGCTGAAACCGACGTACGGACTCATCAACACCAAGGGGGTGATTCCTTACTGTTGGTCGTTGGATCATGTTGGAATTTTAACTAGAACGGTAGCTGACACTTCTATTGTATTCAAAGCTCTTGCCCAGGATACCCGAGGCAGCCAAGGAGATTACAGGGAAATAATCGGTCAGTTTTCGGATTCTCCTTCCGACGATATCAGTAAATTGCGTATCGGAATCCCAAAAACATTTTTTAATGAAAAAACAGATCCTGAAATCCTGGCATCCGTAAAGAATGTTATCCGTGAGTGTGAAACCAACAAAGCTGAATTGATCGAAATTGACATGCCGCATATGGACAAAACACGCACTGTTTCTCTGCTCGTACAACTTCCCGAGATGCTATCCTATCACAGCCGCTATTTGCCGCAAAAAAAAGAACTGTATGGCGAAGACGTGCGTGGCGGCATGGCGCTGGGGCAATTTATTTTAGCCGAAAACTATATCCGGGCGAAGCGGATGATGCAATATTATCGGTTAAAGCTAAAACAGACGTTTGAAACCGTGGACATCATCATCACCCCCACTTGCCCGATAACCGCCCCCGCTGTCGGTTCTCAATTCGTGACCGTCCAAAATGAAAAAGAACCGGTCGGAAATGCCATAACCCGCTTTACCAGTTTTTTTAACTTGACTGGCAATCCTGCAATAACGATTCCTTGTGGCATTCATTCGTCCGGACTACCCATTGGGGTTCAGCTTATTGGGAGGCATTTTGAGGAAAACTTATTATTGAAGACCGCCTATTTTTTGGAGAAACAAATCGGAACGATAAATAGAAAGCTCTGTAAAAGAATTAGGATTTGAGGAGCAACGGGTATAGAAAGTTCATATAGGTAATTTCATGAACGAAAAAGTCTATTCAACAATCAAGCAGCGTATCCTAAACCTTTCTTTCGAGCCGGGTCAAAATTTAAACCCAAAAGAGCTGGCGAAAGAATTGGGTGTCAGCCAAACTCCGATTCGTGAGGTGTTGTTGAGGTTGGAATGGGAAAAACTCTTAACGATTTTCCCTAGAATGGGTGTCCAGGTAAATAAGATCGATTTCAAGGAATTAAAGGAGGTATATCGAAGTCGGATTCTTATTGAGGGAGAACTCGGCCGACTGGCTGCTCAGAATATCACCGATGAACATCTTCTTGAAATGAAAAGCCTTCTAATTTCATGCAAAAAAATTAAAGGCGAAAAGGCCAGGGATGACTTGGTCGTGTTGGATAACAAATTCCGGAATATCCTGTTTCAGGCGTCAGACTGCCGAACTTTACAAGAAATTTCTGAATTGCTTTATAACCAGACATTACGTGTCTGGCATCTGACCTTCGATGATACGGATGTTTTGTCAGAAGTGAATATGGAAGCTAAAGAGATCGAAGAAACATTAGAAGCTCTATCTAAAAAGGACCCGCAAATCGCCAGTGAACTTAGGAAAAAAATTATCATTAACTGGATAGATCGATTGCACAGATATTATACGCGCTATTAATTTTGGCCAGCGCATGTTTTTATTGCTACGTCAAAACGGCATCTACCCATTACGTATCTTGATTTTTTGATGGGAAAATCGACGTACCTGCCAAACCCCATCTATGTCCAACAGTTGAAAACTTTCGGAAATTACGCGCTGACTTATCTTTCCTCTGGTCGGTGTCATTCTCATGTCAGAGGGGGTCTTTGGTGCCATTATCGGCGTCATGATATTTGGGTCGCTTGTGGGGACTAAAACGCTGCTGGGCGGCGTATTGATCATCGGTAGCGGTATCGGTTCCAATGCCGGTCAGCTCAAATCCTGAAAAATAGTCCTGCAAATGAGGGGAAACAGGCAGGCTTGCAATTGGAATCACATTTCATTCCTTTAGACCTAACTTTCTATTCGTGATGATCCCGGAATCAATGTCTGTGTGGAGAAAATACCTTTGGTTTGGCGGACCTTCTCATGTACGAACCGGCCGATGACCTCGGCGTCGGAGGATAGAGGTCTCGGGTAACTGGATTCACCCCTTCCCTTTATCCACGCCTGTCCATTTTAGGTGGCCACAACTGCCTCATATTGCCCGACTGTAGTCTCTTCAATCAGCCTACCTGTAAAAATGGTTCCAAGAAGACCTTCATGTTAGAAATATAGATTGAGTTGAAGCTCGCCTTTGGCATAAAGCGCCGCCATTTTTGCACAGGATCCCGTATCACAGGGACACCGGTCCAGTGCACCGGTCCAAGTTTCAGGTCTATTCCAATCCAGTGGTCCGGTCAGGAAAATACACGCCACGAGGTATCGCCTCCCCCACTTAGTTTTTAACCACAGATACTTTTACTGTTGTTCCAGGTCGTATAGGACATTCAATCCCAGACCCCTGCTGATTTTTCAAGAATACCTACTCCGACAGATTACAAATAAACCTTGATGGCCGAGCTTGATTATGCAATCTGAACAACGGGAGAGCTGTATATAATGATGATTTTGTACGGAACTAAATAAACATGAAAACAACGGTTCACTCAAAAGCGCTATTATCCGTCTTGAGTGCAGGCACGCTTTGGTCTTTCGGCGCCCTCATAATCCGCTACATGGTCGATCCGCAAACCTATCGATGGCAATATTTATTTTTCAGGGGGCTGATGATCGCGACGGTGTTATGCATCTACCTCGTTGCAAAAGATCGGGGCGGGTTTTTCAACAACTTTAAAAGGATGCGTGTATCAGGTGTTATTGGCGCCTGTGGACTTGTAGTAGCGTTTGCCGGCTTCATCTGGTCCATAACCATGACTACTGCTGCCAATACGCTTTTTATGTTAGCAACCATGCCCTTTCTTGCGGCCTTTCTGGGGATTTTAATTTTGAAGGAAAAAATCCGGGTGATGACCTGGGTTGCAATGATTATTGCCCTCACCGGGGTTTTGGTGATGGTGATTGAGGGATTGGAAGCCGGAAGCGTTCTTGGAACGCTTACGGGCTTGGCCTCGGCATTTGGTTTTGCGGCTTTCTCGGTGAGCCTCAGATGGCGCAAGGAGGCACCCCAGTTTGCAACCGTCGCGCTTGCCGGCATCCTTTGCGCAATTTTGACTGCCAGCATACTCTTCCTGCAAAACGATTCTGTGTTGATGCCGAATCGCAATATTTATCTCAGCATGGTGCACGGCACGCTGGTTGGCGTGGGGTTAATTTTCTTTTCGCTCGGTGCAAAATATTTTCCGGCAGCTGAATTGAATTTACTCTCACTGGTGGAGGTTGTAGGTGGGGTAATTTGGGTCTACCTGCCAATCTTCGGTATCAACGAAGTTCCGAGCATGCTTACGGTGGTTGGCGGCTGTATTGTCACCAGTGCAATAATTTTGGATAGTGTCGGGACAAGATACAAAAGAGAAATGGTGAAG
>JASJGT010000063.1:0-4541 GCA_033791405.1 Desulfuromusa sp. | reverse complement strand
CGATTACGTATCAATGCCCAATTAATTGATGCAACTTCCGGACACCACTTATGGGCTGAAAACTATGATCATAAACTGGATGACATATTTTCTGTACAGGACGACATTTGCAAAAGTATCATGGTGGCTTTACAAGTCGAGCTGACCACGGGAGAAATGGCTACAATATATGCCGATACAGTCAACGACATCAGGGCTTATGAAAAGTACCTTAAAGGTCTTGAACGTATATGGCGCAGAAACAAGGAAGATTCCCTTATTGCACAACAGTTATTCCAAGAAGCGATCACCCTGGATCCTGAATACGGCGCGCCATATATTTTTTTAGGGTATGCTTATTTAGATGAAGTCTGGTTCGGTATGACGAAAAAACCGTCTGAGTCTATTGCCAAGGCTGAAGAAATGGTTCAGAAAGCCATTGCTATTAAAGGTCATACAGCAATAGCAAATAGCCTATTAAGTAATATCTATCTATTGAAGAAGGATTTAGACAAAGCGATTGCCTATGCCGAAAAAGCGGTCGAGCAAACTCCAAGTGATGCAACATCTTACTTTTACCTGGGGATTGCATTGAGATATAATGGACAATATGAAGCAGCCATTTCAAGCTTAAAAAAAGCCCTTAAATTGAATCCGGTTAGACCCTTATTTTATCTGAACACTCTCGCATGGGCCTATACCTTTTCCAAACAATACGGAGAAGCGATTTCCACTTGGAATGAAACCATAGAGCGCAATCCCGATTATCTGTTCGCTCATGCGGGGCTGACAGCAGCCCATTGGTTCAATAATTCACAGGATCAGGCTCGACAAGCCGCCAAGCACGTTCTCAGGATTAATCCCAAATTCTCAGTAGGCTATTGGGAAAAACGATCGCCCTCGAAAGATAGAGCATTAGCGAAGCAGGTATATGACGCCTGGCGTAAAGCTGGACTACCTGAATAATAATCAACGTAAAGATATGCCTCTATGGCCAAGGCTTTTATACAGTTCTAAAATTTGCGATATCCAACGAATCACCGGATTTGGCAAGGTTCACTCAGCGAAGATGATCTCAATTCATCTTTACGATCCGCATTAACGGGGTAACATAATAAACGTGTTGATATAAATTCCTGTATAGATGGGGGCGGCAAACCAGTTACAAGGAGGTGGTCTAATGAAGGCAACTATATCTTTGAAGGGTGGTGAATACGTTCTTGACATAGGAGGGGAACAAGTAATCTTGGGAGGGCAAGGAGGTCTCTCTCCTGAAAACATAAAAGAGATGCTTGATGCACTCTACAAGAATCGGGTGAATCAGGTGATATTGAGACCGCAAGGAGGTCTTTCTCCTGAAAACATAAAAGAGATGCTTGATGCGCTTTATAAGATCGGCGAGCCACCGATTGAAGTGACACTTACATTTACAAACGCATTCGATTAACAGTAGAGAAATGGAAAAATGGTGTCGCTGTACACTTAATGAGATTATGTTATAATTCAACTTTCGGGGTTAAGCTGTAACTGTCGATCCGTTGTTCTTTGACAAGACGACACATTGCAAGGCAGTTTCCATGATTTCGTCGAACATGGCTGATGCAAGTTTCTCCAACTCACCACTGCCAAACGATCTAAACAGATGCCAGATGGAGATCTCAGGTTTTGACAAGTCCCAAGATTGTAAGCTACTCTCAATAAATCTCAACTCAATAGAAGAAAATGATATCTAAAGAACCTGGTATGTAATCACAATGCCATCGACCAAACTGCCAACCACAACATACAGTAGTTACGACAATCAAACTTTTTCATTTAATGGTTTACGAATCGGGTCTTGACCGTGGAATCAGATCCGTTCTATTTATAAGTAACAGTGATTGTTTATGTTCCCATCCCTTTTCTACGATTACTGCGATTTTAGCGAAACCCTGTGCCTGACACCGTCGGATGATTGTTCAACCGATTCGAATTGATGTTTTATATTTAGAAACACTAATTCAGAGAACCTTGGTTTGCCCTGTTGCTATAAAAATCCAGCACAAGTTCCAGCCACCAGAGAAATATTAGGTAGCGGAAAATATGGATGATTATGACAAACCACGACCCTTTGCAGAGGATGATTCCAAAAACCCTCCTGCCAAAAGCATCCTGGACAGATTGATTAGGCGATTTTCCCGTCCAGCGTATGTTATTGTTGTCTTATTGTTGTACCTTCTTGTTTCGACCGCATTAGGTTTGGCATTAGCTCCTGCACTCTTTTTCTTTAGTGAATTATTTGCATGGAGCCAAAAACTACCCCAAATTTTCCATTGGATCGTTTCAGGTTTTGGGTTGGCGGTCAGTTTTTTCATCTTCGGCTTCACTTTGTTAATTGTCGTATCCACCTATAACTGGTTGCTTCCTACGCGGGTTCGCCCTTTTAAGGGAGGATACTATTCCTTAAAAGCGGTGCCGTGGTTATTGCATAATGGTCTTTTTTATCTGGTCCGTTTCACATTTCTGCCTTTTGTGACTTTGACGCCGTTTGGCATTTGGTTCCTTAAAGCCATGGGAATGAACCTCGGGCGTCATGTTTTTATCAACACGGAGTATATTTCCGACCCACAGCTTATAACACTTGGTAACGACGTGGCTCTTGGGGGCAGCGTCCGAATATTTGCACACTATGGTGGCCACGGCAATCTTGTCGTTGAACCGGTGGTTGTAGGTGAAAGAGCGACCATAGGTATTGCTGCAACGATTATGGGTGATGTTCGAATAGGCCAGGACGCTACAATATTAGCCCACTCAGTCCTCATGCCAGGAAGTCGTGTAGGCAATGGTGAGGTTTGGGGGGGCGTCCCTGCGCGACGCATTAACAGAGAAGAAATGGAAGTTCTAAAAAAAGAGATGGGGACAACCTCGGAGTTTCGCACCTAGTCTGGTATTTCAGCACTGTTAACTCAGAAAAAAGCACAAGGAGGTCGGACATGAAATCCACTGCAGAATGCAAAAACCTTGTGGAATGCGCCATCTATTGGGAAACGGCCGGTGCCGATCGTACGTGTTTTACCCAACCCATGGGTGGCGGTGACGCTAACATTAAAACCTGGACATGGGCAGAGGCCGTTGGCGAAGCCCGGAAGATGGCTTCCTACCTCAAAAGTCTCGATCTGCCCGAGCGAAGCAGCATTGCCCTGTGTTCAAAAAACTGTGCCTACTGGCTGATGGCTGATATGGCCATCTGGATGGCGGGACATGTCAGCGTGCCGATCTATCCAATACTCACTACGGACATTGTAAAATACACCATAGAGCACTCCGAATCCAAACTTCTCTTTGTGGGCAAACTCGACCCGGTGTGGGACGACATGAAAGAAGGTGTACCGGCCGGTTTGAAAACCGTGGCGTTTCCGCTGGCGCCGAAAAATGATCACGAACAGTGGGACGACATCGTTGCCAACAGTTCACCGCTGATGGAAACGGCAGCGTGCCCGGCAGATGAAATAGCCGCCATCATCTATACGTCGGGAAGCACCGGTAAACCCAAGGGCGTCATGATTTCATATGAGGCCATGTACCGCAGCGGTAGAGGCGTAAGTGATTTTCTTAAATCGCATTCCAGTGACCGTATGCTCTCCTATCTCCCCCTGGCCCATGTGTTCGAACGGTATTTGGTCCAGTCTCAATCGCTGTACGCCGGTTTTCCGCTGTTTTTTGCCGAGACCCTGGATACGTTCCTGCACGACCTGCAGCGGGCGCGTCCCACCTTGTTTATCTCAGTGCCCCGGTTGTGGCTCAAGTTTCAACTTGGTGTTTTCCAGAAGCTGCCACCTGAAAAACTCGACCGATTGCTCAAGATCCCGATCCTCAGCGGTATTGTCAAAAAGAAGATATTGAAACAACTGGGTCTGGATCAAGTGCGGTTTGCCGGCTCCGGATCGGCGCCCATTCCCAAGGAGGTTATTGAGTGGTACCGCAGGCTGGGGCTTGAACTGCTGGAAGGATACGGCATGACAGAAAACTTCGCCTACTCCCATATAAGCAGACCAGGTGCGGTTCGTCCTGGGTATGTAGGTAACCCTTTACCTGGCGTAGAGAATAAAATCAGCCAGGACGGTGAAATATTGGTTAAAAGCCCCTGTACCATGAAAGGTTATTTCAAGCTGCCGGAAGAGAACGAAAGGGTTTTTACCGAAGACGGGTTTTTGCGGACCGGTGATTTGGGGGAAATTGACGAAATGGGACGCCTGAAGATTACCGGTCGGGCCAAGGAACTGTTTAAAACTTCCAAGGGCAAGTATGTGGCACCGGCACCCATCGAAAATTTGCTCTCAAACCATCCCTTGGTCGAGGTTTGCTACGTTACTGGTAGCGGATATCATCAGCCATACGGTGTAGTGATGCTCAGCGAAGAGGCACGCCAAACAGCTTCCGGAGGAAATAGACAGTCGTTGGGAACCAGTTTGACGAAACTGCTCGACAGCGTGAATAAGGCGTTATCGCCATTTGAGCAAGTGGCGTTTCTGGCAATAACCGAAGATGTCTGGAACGCGGAGAACGGGTTTTTGACCCCGACC
>JASJGT010000062.1:0-8135 GCA_033791405.1 Desulfuromusa sp. | reverse complement strand
CTGCCGGCCACCAGTCCTGTGACGTGGTTAGTACTTTTTCGATGTCCGCTTTCAGTACCTTGAGATCGACGCTATTGAAGGCCTTGGCGTAGTCGAAGTCATCACCGTACGGATTGGAATTGCTATCGTGGTCACGTAGCGGGCTGATATCCACCTGATCCGGCCACCAGAAGCTGTTTGGCTTTTCCACTGAACATATTCTCCGATTGTGCCGCCGACGCAATCGCGATCACTATGGCTGCGACGAGTAGTATGGTTCTCTTGAACATTACTTCCTCCTAAGTTTTGTTGGTTGAGTATCTTGTTGTTACTAAAAGTTTAACTCCTTTAGAATGTCAAGAAGTCAAGCCTGCCTCCTTAGTCTTTGATCACAAAGCAACATTTGGTCCGATATAGAGCGAGTAAAAATACCCCCGCTGGTCCAACGTGTACACCGTACTAGCCATGTAAATGATGCCAGGGAAAACAAAAAGCCGAACCACCTTTTCTCATCAAGGCAGCTCGGCTATCATCTAGGACCCGTGGCTTTCCGTCCCTACCTTTCAGCAGGTTTGGCTTTATCTAATTTTAAAAAATAACTACTAGGTTAACTTATACGTTAGGAAGTTGCGTTGCGTCAATACCACAAAGTAGTTACTGCCAATCTGGACTGGTTAAGGGAAGCCGAAAGCTTATCCTCAGTTTCTGATTAGTTTGCTTGTTATAATTCCAATAAATATAGCCTGAAATGGAGCATTCTAAATTATTGATGATTCCAAAACATTTCGGACATTGTCTGGAATTATCAAAGATCTGAGACTTTCTTGTTCATGTTAGGAAAAAAACACTTTTCAAAGGCGCAATAAGACCTTCTGTTGTTGCTAGGCATTGAGGCGCCGCTTGTTTCCGGTTAACAGTTGCAATCTTAAATATTAAAATATAGAAAGCTTTTGACCTTGCCACTTCAAATATTGAAGCAGGAAAATGGGCTCTTCTGATCAATATTTTTCATACTTAGCTGATTACCTCAACAGTTTCCATAGAACTAACTCATAACCGGTGCCTTGTGTTCATTTGACCGAGCGTGGAGCAGCGTTATTGATTTGGCCTCCACTCTATCGACCCACTTCACTTCGGAGTCGGCTTGCAACAGCAAGCGTCAATCCAATATTTGCAACGAGGAAAATTCAATGATACGCCATATTCTGCTGGTTCGATTTAACCCATATGCATCATCTCAAGCCATTAGTGCCGTGCAAGCTGCTCTCCAATCGATGCCATTAAAAGTTGAGGGCATAGTGGATGTTGAGTGGGGTACAAAAAATAGTCCTGAAAATAAAAACCAGGGATTTACTCACTGTGTCTTAATGACTTTCTCTGGCGAAGAAGAACGAAATAATTATCTTCCTCACCCGGAACACAATTCTTTAAAAGAAATTTTTATTCCTGTGCTCGACGATATTATTGTATTGGATTACAGTCTATAGGAATGGGGTTAGCTTCTGTTTTAGTTAAAATCTCAACTCACAAACAGAAAGCTACCCATTTGCTTGACATCTACCGCTATTGCGGCAAGTTGTTAAAATAACGGACTAATTAATTTCCTGATTTCTTCTAATTTTTCACATTTTTATCGATTCTGGAATGTTTTTCCCACACAAATCCACACACGAAAAAGAGCCACGATTAAATGCAGATTGCATACTCATTTTTGCAACCGTATTCAAAGTCATATCTTTTTCCAGTTCCAAAATTCCGAGGAGCCAAAGGTCCTCACTCGTGAGCTTCTCATGGCCCCCCTGAACTCAATTTCAATGGTAAAACCGGCAAAAAGAAGATAGGTATATAGGATCAGCTTCAGATAATGCTGCCCTCTCCTCTGTAGGAGTGCTTTTTTTACTTCGCCGCCAAACAACTTTCCACCAGCCTCTACCGGCTATCATGTAAAGGAAAAAACAATGTCGAAAGGAATCCTGACAGGTCAACGCGCACTCGTCACTGGCGCTAATTCCGGTATTGGCGAAGCAGTCGCAATTGCACTCGGCAAGGCCGGTGCGAAAGTCGTTGTAAACTATGTCCGCGACGAAGAAAGTGCACGAAAAGTAGTAAAAACTATTAAGGAAAATGGCAGCGATTCGATGGCAATACATGCTGACGTGAGTAAAGAGGACCAGGTTCAGGATATGTTTAAAAAGATGATTGAATCCTGGGGCAGTATTGATATCCTCGTCGCAAACGCCGGTGTTCAGAGTGATGCAGCTTTCACTGAGATGACACTGAAACAATGGCAGTTCGTAATCGATGTGAATCTGACTGGCCAGTTTCTGTGCGCTCGCGAAGCAGTGCGTGAGTTTGTGCGCCGAGGAATCGACACGAAACTGTCTTGCTCAGCAGGAAAGATCATTTGCATGTCGTCCGTGCATGAAATCATCCCCTGGGCAGGTCATGTTAATTATGCCGCTTCAAAAGGCGGTTTAAACATGATGATGCAGAGCATAGCGCAGGAGATGGCCGTAAAGAAAATTCGCGTCAACAGCATCTCTCCGGGTGCTATTGCTACACCGATCAACACCAGCGCCTGGAGTACCCCGGAAGCTGAATCAGAGCTGCTGAAGCTGATCCCCTATCAACGCGTTGGCAAATCAATAGATATAGCACGCGCTGCGGTCTGGCTGGCCTCGGATGATTCCGATTACATCACTGGCACCAGTCTGTTTGTTGATGGAGGCATGACGCTCTACCCTGGTTTCCGGGAAGGCGGGTGATTCGTTTCAAGTGCAGCATCTGCGGAGATCTGGTGCAGGCAGAACGTCGCGAATGGTAGCAACCTAACGTTACACATAGCAAACAAGGAATAATGATGAATGACAATAGAGCCTCTGATGTGATACTCGGCCCTGAACGCCAGCGCCTGAACGAAGATCCGGCCTGGAAACGCTGGGGACCTTATTTATCCGAACGGGCCTGGGGCACAGTGCGTGAAGACTATAGCGAAAAGGGTACCGTCTGGGAACATTTCCCGCATGATCATGCCCGCTCACGCGCATATCGCTGGAGTGAAGATGGTCTCGGTGGCCTGTGTGACATGGATCAACGTCTGTGTCTATCGCTTGCATTATGGAATGGTCGTGACCGAATCCTGAAGGAACGTGCTTTCGGTCTGACCGGCAATCAAGGCAACCACGGTGAAGATGTCAAGGAAGTCTATTTCTACGCCGATGCAACACCGACACACAGTTATCTGGATTATCGCTACTGCTATCCGCAGGAAGCCTATCCTTATGAAGAACTCGTTGCGGAAAACCAGCGCCGTACACGATCTGATCCACCGTTCAATCTGGTAGATACCGGTGCTTTTCAGAACAATCGCTATTGGGACGTGCGGATGGAGTACGCCAAAAAATCGCCCGGTTTGATCCATTTACGAATCAGCGCAGTCAATCGTGCAGAGCAATCCGCCGAAATCTGGCTGTTACCTCAATTATGGTTTCGTAACGACTGGTCATGGGGAGATGGGTTGACACGACCGGAGATTACGCTGAACCTTGACCTGCCTCCTGATCAATGGGGTGTTGTCAGCCATCACCGCAGCCTGGAAAACATGTATCTCTACGGCCAACGCGATGCCGAGTTGCTATTCACCGAGAATGAATCTAATTTCCAGCTCCTGTGGAATGCACCCAATGCATCCCCCTGGGTCAAGGATGCTTTTCATCGTTATCTGATACATGGTGAAGAGGCGGCTGCCAATCCGGAACAGCGTGGCAGTAAGTTCGCTGCGGTCTATCATCTGATCGCCACAGCTGGAGAAACCGTCAGCATTGAGCTGGTACTAAGTGATACCGTGCTGCAAAAGCCGTTCGCAGACAGCACAGCTATATTCAAAAAGCGTCATGATGAAAGCAGCCGATTTTATGATGAAATATTACCAAACGCCACCCCTGAAGATCATGCAATCATGCGCCAGGCGTTTGCCGGCATGGTGTGGAGCAAACAATTCTTCAACTACGATGTGGAACGCTGGCTACAGGGCGACCAGCTGCCGATTCCAGCTGTACGTCAACAGGAACGAAATAAACAGTGGAAACATTTAAAAGCGGCTGATATCATCTCAATGCCGGACTGCTGGGAATACCCATGGTTTGCTGCGTGGGACCTGGCCTTTCAGACTGCAACTCTGGCTCATATCGATATTGATTTCGCCAAAGCACAGATAGAACTGATGGTCAACGAGCGATATCTACACCCGAATGGTCAGATGCCTGCTTATGAATGGGCCTTCGGCGATACCAACCCGCCGGTACATGCATGGGGGGCGCTGAAGGTTTTTCGTGCCGAACAGGCGCAGCGCGGTGAAGGTGATACCGGCTATCTGCAACGTGTTTTTCACAAATTACTGCTCAACTTCTCCTGGTGGATTAACCGTAAGGACCACAGCGGCCATAACCTGTTCGAAGGCGGCTTTCTTGGTCTGGACAACATTTCGGTGTATGACCGCTCACGTGATCTGCCACCCGGCTACACCCTGAAACAGGCAGATGCAACCGGTTGGATGGCGATGTTCTCGGCAAATATGGTTGTGATGGCGCTGGAGATCAATCGCTACAATCCGGAGTATGAAGATATAGCCATCCAGTGTTACCATCAGTTTATCGCTATCGCCAGTACTATTGCCGGCAGCGACGATGGCGCGGTTTCACTCTGGGACTATGATGCCGGATTTTTCAAAGATCTACTAATAACACCGCAGGGTGAGGCGCATCATATAGACGTTTATTCCTGGGTTGGACTCATCCCACTTTTCGCCTGCGAAGTTATCGACCGACGTCTGTTAATGGCTGCACCCCGGTTTCGCCAACTGTTGCAGACATACAAAGGCGGGCTTTTTCGCGGCAACTACATCTGTGTCTGCCCTGACTGGGAAAACGATCGGGGCGAACACCTGCTCGCTTTGGTCGACCATGCGCAACTGCCGCGGATTCTCAAACGGCTGTTAAATGAAGATGAATTCTTTTCACCCTATGGTATCCGCAGCGTGAGCAAAGTCCACCAGCATTATCGCGATCTTGGTCACATCCCGGGACTTGGCGAAACCCGGATTGAATACGTCCCAGGCGAATCCAACTCCGGACTGTTTGGCGGGAACTCAAACTGGCGGGGACCGATCTGGATGCCAACCAACTATGCCCTGATCCAGGCGCTGGAGAAGTATCACCAGTTCATGGGCGATGATTTTACCACCCCTGTCCCACAACTAGACGGCCAACAGCTCAATATGCGCGAGATTGCCACCATGCTATCCGAGCGATTAGTTGGATTGTATCGGCAGGATGTGAACCACAATATCCCGGCGATGAGAGCTGAAGTCCCATTTACCGGCAGAAATGAACTGCTGTATAACTTCTATGAGTATTTTCACGCTGAAACGGGGCGGGGGCTCGGTTCCGCACACCAAACCGGCTGGACTGGCCTGCTCGCCAACCTGGTAATGCGTCAATATCAACGCGATATCCCGATACGCGGTATAGGAAACAAATCATGATCATTGTACTAATGGGTGTTTCTGGCAACGGTAAAAGCACCATTGGCGAACTGCTTGCTGGCCGTCTCAACTGGACTTTTCTGGATGGCGATGATTTCCATCCACCACAAAATATTGCCAAAATGAGGAGCGGAACGACGCTCAGCGATGATGATCGCTGGCCGTGGCTGGATATCCTTGCAGATGAATTACAGCAGCGTATCAATCGATCGGAATCTCTCGTTCTTGCCTGCTCTGCCTTAAAAAAAAGCTATCGGCATCGCCTCGTCCCCGATCCGGCCAATGTCCAGTTCGTCCATCTGCAGGGTGACTATGAATTGATTTTGTCCCGCCTTAAACAACGTACAGAACATTTCATGCCAGCCGGGCTATTGACCAGTCAATTTGCCGATCTCGAAGCTGAACCAACCGCATTAATTATTAGTATAGATCAAAAGCCAGCAGCCATTACCGAGCAGATTATCACCCGACTTGGACTACATAAACACTATCAGCGCAGCACTCTGGCCGACGGTTTAATGTTCCCCGAGGCCCCACGCTGGTTTGAAGGTCAGTTATGGTTCACGGACCAGCACGCCCGGCGCGTGATGCGCATGCAGTCGGACGGTCACCTGAACGAAGTTTTACAAACGCCTGACCTGCCCGGCGGACTTGGCTGGTTACCAGATGGCACAACACTTGTGGTACTGATGACCGAGCGGCGCGTTTGCCGCATCGTGGGTGATCGGCTTGAAGATTATGCAGACCTGTCGGAACTGGCAAGTTTTCACTGCAACGACATGCTGGTCGATAAGTTGGGGCGCAGCTGGATAGGCAACTTTGGATATGACCTGCATAGCGGTGAACCCGTCAAAAGTGCAGAAATTATCCTTATCCCTGTCGATGGCCCTCCACGCATCGCAGCAGAAAACGTAATCTTTCCAAACGGCATGGCGATCACCCCGGATGGCAACACACTACTCGTCGCCGAGACGTTTGCGGCACGCATCAGCGCTTTCGATATTACCTCACATGCAGAACTGACAAATGCCCGTATCTGGGCCGATCTCAATGGCGCCTACCCGGACGGTCTATGCCTTGCCGCCGATGGAACCATGTGGGTAGCTACACCAAATATTAACCAGGTACTGCACGTACGCGAAGGTGGTGAAATCATAAACCGGGTTTTCACCCGTGGCCGCCCTTATGCCTGTATGATCGGCGGTGCCAATGGAGAACAACTGTATGTCACCAGCTCAGAAACTGATGATCCGGAGCAGGCAAAAAAACAATGTAGTGGCCGTATAGAAATGATAGATGTTGGCCATGCTAGTACTCAAAACCTTTTACTGTCAATGTCACAACAGGAATGACAAGTTCTCTGTTTTTCGCTCTTATCGGAACTCCTTACAGGCCAGAAGACTTATCGAGCGGGGCAAAAGGGCTGTCTGGACAAATAATTTGCCCGTTTTCCAACTTGATAGATCTACTGTATCCTGAAAAGTAGGCCGCTCCCAAATCCTAACAACAAAGATGTTATCTAAGATTTGAGCTTATCCATGAGAGGTTACAAAGACGCACGATATCATGATGGCAGAGGCTAGTTTTGGCAATGTTAACCATTTAAGCAAATCTGCAAGTTCACCTTATTCCTGTTAATGTTGAATTTGATCTTCACCCAATAACTTGCCCAAAAAGGAGCACCTTTACACCTGAAAGATGTCAAGCTTAACTCCAGAAAGACAGTGGATAATGGAGCATCATGACACCCTTGATAATTCCAGGGTCTTTGGGAGTAGGTGGAATCGTTGCGACCGAGAGTCTCCGTTATTATCTCT
Source organism: Desulfuromusa sp. (assembly GCA_033791405.1). Taxonomy (GTDB): domain Bacteria; phylum Desulfobacterota; class Desulfuromonadia; order Desulfuromonadales; family Geopsychrobacteraceae; genus Desulfuromusa. The sequence continues at coordinate 797 of JASJGT010000062.1, read as the reverse complement.
GGCGGGCAGCAAGCGGAAGTTTGATAGGCCTTTGGCCTCCAAAGAACCAGAGACTCACAGTTAAACTGTAATATTTTTCACAGTCTTCATATGCTCAGGTGATCCACTGTTTTTCACCAGAAGAATCTCACTTATGATAGACACTGCGATTTCTTTAGGTTGAATCGTTGCTACGTTCAGTCCCATTGGGGTATACAGTTTTGCAATTGTTTCTCTTGAAATGCCCTGGTCCAAAAGATAGGTGAGAGTCTTCTTGATTTTTTTGCTACTGCCAATCATACCAATGTAGCCAGCACCTGAGTCTGCCACAGCTGCTAAAGTCATCCTATCGAGTTCGTGAGAGTGGGTGGTAATGGTGATAAAACAGTTACTATCCAGTGGGTAGTCTGTAAGCTCTTTCACCGGATCTCCACATACAACTTTTGCTGCATCAGGAAAGCGATCTTTCGTAGCGATACCCTCTCTATCATCAAATATTTCCACCTGGTATCCTTGCAACAAACCAAGATAATATAATTCCATCCCTACATGCCCGCCTCCTGCGATGATGAGCCTTGGCTGGGCTGAAAATACTTTAATGAAAAAATGCACCTTCCCGCCACATGTCATCCCAAGTCCACCACTTTCAGTAAGAGAGTGATCCACCTCCCTGCTACGTCCAAACCGAATACACTCCTGAGCTTCTCCTATAACCTTGAGTTCAAGGCTACCACCACCTATAGTTCCACACATGGCGCCAGATCTGTTCACGAGCATTATAGCGCCACACTTTGCAGGGGACGACCCACTATTACTCA